>JAWCMJ010000061.1:1208-3734 GCA_039091285.1 Candidatus Aenigmatarchaeota archaeon | reverse complement strand
TTGTTTTCCTTTCAAGTTTGTGAGAAGAATTTTATTGTATTCATTTTCTTTAAGGTTTGAAAATTCTGCTATTTTTTCTGTTCCATTAACTTCATAGACTTCAATTTTTGGCTCACCGCTTACAATTCTTGGAAAAATTGTTATATCATTATTTGAAGTTAAATTTTTCCTGAATGTGACTCTGGCATAATGTCCTGAAGGAATTTCTTCGCTCCAAATGTCATCTAACTGATAAACTTGTTCGTAAATATCTGAAATAAAACTGCGATTTTCATCTAAATGTTCTGCTTTGCTTATCTCAATTACAAGCAAATATTTTTGCTTGCCTATTAAGTCAGGAACAAACCATTCTATTTTATCAATTAGAGAATTATTATTTTCATCAATATAGGTTAGATTTACTTGTTCTTGAGTTTCATTTAAAAGATAAAGTTTTATTTTTTCTTTTTGAATTTCTTGAATGCTTGTAAATGCAAGAATATTCTGATAATGTAAATTTTCTGGACCTTTAATTGTTATTTCTTTTTGCTTTTCATTAATTTGATTTTCAAAAAGCTCTGGTGCAGGAGTTTCATAAGTGTTTTCATATTCTGGACTTGTTGCACTAATTTCATCAAGAATTTCTTCTCCTTCAGTTAGATTGAACTTGTCTTCTTTTAATTTTTCTTTTTTTTCTATTTTTTTGATACTTATATTACTTGATTCTTTTGGGAGTTTTATCTTGATTTCTTTTGGCTCTTCTAAAGATGCATTAACAAAAATCTTTTTTAGCCATTTTACTGGCATACCAATAGTTGCATCATACTGAATTGTTTCTTCTGTAAAATTTTCTGTTACATTAACTTCAGTTATATTCTCTTTCTCGCCAAATGCAATTATTTCGGTTTCATTTCCAACCCAAAGTTCAAAATATTTATTATTATAGCCAAAAACTTCTAAAGAAACTATCTCATCTTTATTAGAAACTTTCTTACTTAATTCATAATCTAAAGATTCATTTGTTTCTATGGAAATTTTTTGATTTTTTTCAGAATCATGATAGAAATTAACATTCAAGTTAGAACCATTTATGAAAGCAGACTCAACTATAACATCAAACAAAGGATCATCTTGAATCTTACGATAATTTTCAAATGGGATTAAAGTTATATTTTCTTCACTAATATTTTCTTCGGTAATATTTTCGATTTCTATCGGCTTTATTGTGTATGTTATTGAATTTAATTCTAAAAAAGCATCTTGAATTTCAATTCTTAAAATATAGTTTGTGTTTGTTAAATTTAAATCTCTAAGATCACAGGTTTCAATACATATTTGAGAAAAATCAATTTCATAAGTTATTATTTCTTCTGTAATATTTTGTTCAGTGGTGTTTTCCTCAGTTAGGTTTTCTTCACTAACATTTTCTTCTGTAATATTCTCTTCTATAATGTTATTTATTATATCATCTAATTGATTTTCTTCTGTCTCTGATGCTGGTTCTGTAAATTCTTCTGTTGTTGTTTCTTCTATTGGTTCTTCGGTTAACTGTTCTTCGGGTTGTTGCACTGGCTCTGAAGGATTTTCTCCTGTTGATTCTGTTGTTTCAGAAGACTCATCTAGAACATTTGCTTCTGTTATTGTAACATCGCTGCCACTTTCTCCCTCATTGCTCTTGCCTTCACTATCATCCTCAACTGCTAAACCAGTTATCAAATTTCTCGATACTTGAGAAATACCCTTCTCTTGTTTTTTAAGTTTTGAGCTGTCAAGAATTAATTTATCTTGAAAATAAATTTTCACAGAACGCTGGCCAATCAAAGTCAATTTTCCAGAAACCTTCAAACTTGTAAGCTGACCATAATTTTTAGGATGCCATTCATATTCTTGTGAAGCATTAAACTCAAGAAGCAAGTTATCTTGATAGGTTTTTTCTTTCGTTCCTATAAGAAAACCAGTTAATTTCGCTTTTTCTGGTCTGAAAAAAAATAGCACAAAAAAAATAAAAAAAATCACGAAAAAAATAGATGCCAGCCTAAAACTCTTTCTAACTTTCTTTTTCCTTTTTTCTTGTTCTTCTCTTCTTAAAGCATAAATTTCTTCAGTCAAGACTTGAATTTCTTTTTTTAATTTTTCTATTTCTTTGTTTATTTTTTTAAGAAAAGTTTCAAGAGTCTGGCCTTCAAGAAAAGAAATTCTCTTTTTGTATTCGTAATAGCTTATTGCTCCAAGCCCATATTTCTGTTCAGTAGCTCGAAAAAAATTAACTGCTCTTTCCTTTACAAGTTCAAGTTTTTCTATCTCTTTTCTTGTATCAATTAGTCTACGAAGTTTACTCCTGACTGTTTTATTTAATTTCATACTTATTTTGTATGTATTTTTTCCTTTTAAAGCTTTCTAAATAATACTTATTTTTGTTAGTTAATACTTAATATGTATGTATAAATCACTTAAAAGCTGAGGAAAGTTTTAAAAATAAAAACTACGTGCTTTTGGTGTAGTCAGGAGGCTGACTGTCTCACTTAAGTGGGAGGAAGGTCCGCTCAC
>JAWCMJ010000061.1:0-1198 GCA_039091285.1 Candidatus Aenigmatarchaeota archaeon | reverse complement strand
TTTGTCCGACTTTATGAAGTAGCTGGCTTTCGCAAGAAAGTTTGTCGTGAGGCAAAGCTCTGCCACAGAAACGACACAGCTTTCATGGAGATATGAAGCATGCGCTGATCTGAGAAATGAAAGACTTGATGAAACGCCTTGTTTTTTAACAAGGCACGCCAAAATCTTAGATTTTGCGCGTGGGCAACTCAGCTGGTGCAACTCTTCGAGAGGCGAAGTCGGATGTTGGCATGGTCGGTTTTGGGCAAAAAGCCAAAGGACCAACAGAAAGCGGCCTACTCCTGACTGCAAACATTTTTATATGTCGGAGCATTACCTGAAAAATGGCAGAAGAATTAAAAATACCGGCATCTGGTGGTGGTTTGGTAAGGTATGGTGAAGAAATTGAAAGCAAATTAAAGATAAAGCCAGTACATGTTATTGCAATAATCATAGCGCTTGTTGCTTTTGAACTTCTTTTAAGAATTCTTTAAGGGTTTAGAACAACGGATGAAGTAAAAAGAAAACACAAAACTTTTGAGAAGGAAAAGTAAAAAATCAAGAAGTCAATCATGAAAGAACCTTTATTGCAGTAGAAATTTAATTCTCAAGTAGCATAAAAATTTTATATTTCAAAAACCTCTTAGTTCTATGAAAAGCTTAGAGCAAGCAGAGAATTTTTTGAGAATTGCAGATCATCTCGCTTATGTTACTTATCCTCTAATGAAAGATGGTAATCTACTTAAAAAAATTCTTGAGAATCTCGAAGCAAGTTTAAAAAATATTCTAGAAATTCAAGAAAAAAATAAAATGAAGGAAGAAATTCAAAAACTTAAAAACATTGATGAAGAATACAAAAATTTGTTATCCAGATTGACAGAAATGTTTGAGAAACGAGAGTCAAGCTCATTTGAGTTTTTAAGAAGAAATAAACTTGTGTTTATGGATAATGATCTTAAATTAAGTGAAATAAACCTCGAGGAATTAAAAAAATATATACAGATTTTAAAAAAAATCCTATTTGACTTAAAAAACCGATAAATATATAAGATGAACTGATTACTACTAGCTTGTTTATTAGAGCAAAATGCTATACCTAACAGAAAAGAGGTTCTAGAATGAAAAATTTAATTAAAGAAATAATTCAGGAATTAGAAAAACCATCTCGTGATCCAAGAGAAGACTACCCCACTCCAATTTTCCATAAAGGAATTGTCAC
>JAWCMJ010000060.1:2282-3747 GCA_039091285.1 Candidatus Aenigmatarchaeota archaeon | reverse complement strand
ATGTAAGCTACAAAACTTATAAAGACTCCCATAGAAGCTATGTATTCGATAAAGCTTAATTCACCTTTCATCATACTCCCATTATTCCAAAGTTTACAAGTATAAAGAATGAACCAAAAGTAATTATAACCATTATAATGCTGTGTTTAATCCCTGCTATAGCTGAACCTTCGCTAATTTCACCAGCAACTAAACCACAAAATGTTGATTCAACTATTGCCATCAAAAAGAATAGAGAAGTATAATAAGAACCCATGTTTTCTAGAAGCCTTATATCACCTAGGTTAAAAACTGAAGAAATACTCCCTAAGATATCACAAAAAATGCATGAGAATTGAGAACAAAAAGTACAAGGGTTCTGTAAACCAATCATTTCAAGTTCTCCCACAGCTTCAACCTTAAATATAGGAATCATAAGTCTGTTTATCCCGACTACTATACCTATGAACAAAAAGTTAATTATATACATAAGAACTATATACTGGTTTAGCAAACTCTTCCTCTCTTTCTCGTAATCGTCCAAGACTGTCATATTCTCTGCAACAGTTTCTAAAGTAGAAATTATATCCCCTCCTGAAAGATAAGCTTCTTTAATTATTTTTGAAACTACAGTAAGTCTTTTGCTTGTTTTAACTCTTTCTGTAAATTGATCTATAACCTTATCAAAAGACATTCCCCAAGATATTTGAGATGCCATTTTTTTAATCTCTGGAGTAAGTTTTCCATATTCATACTTACTTGCCATTGTTACAGAAGTGTGGAGTGGGGAACCTGACCTTAAGCCTTCTATAATATCTCTCAAGAAAAATGGAAATTTTTCCTCCATTTCTTTTATTTCTCTTGTTTTCATGTATTTAAAGAAAAATAACGGACCTGCTACAGCAAAAGCTGAAAGAATTATAGAATTCCCCAAAACTGCTCTGTCATTACTCAATATACCAACAATTAAGAAAAATATTGAAGTTGCTACAGAAACTAAAAGAATTTTTGTGTTTGTAGCAAGCTCGAATTTTTTAGTATAAGTTTTGCCTTTTTTTTCTTGTACTTTTCCAGCAATTTTTTTCATATCCTTTATTTTCACTATTCACCACCAGGTGTAATATTCTTAATAAAAATGATGAAGGCAAGAGAAACTACAGGCAAGAACAAAAAGATTATCAAAAATTGAAGGAGAATTATATTGCTTCCGATTCCTGTCAAACCACTAAAAATTGCAGAAAGTATGGTGAAGAAAACAGCACCCAAAATTATAGCCGTTATATAGATTTCTATAAACATGGTCAGCTGATGAGAAAATTCGTATAATTTTCTTCTGTATTCTGTCATAAAACTCTTTGCTTTCTCTCTTAAGAATAAGTTTATATCACCGCCAGTTCTATTCATCGATAACAAACCCCAGAATAACTCTCTCAAATTTTTAGAGGGTGACCTTTCAACTGCTCTTTCTAATGCGGTATTTACGTCC
>JAWCMJ010000060.1:0-2272 GCA_039091285.1 Candidatus Aenigmatarchaeota archaeon | reverse complement strand
AATTTCTTCTGTGAATTGTCCATATTCGCTATACTTTGAAAAAATTTTGAAAACTTTGTGTAAAGGTACTTTTGAGCCTGCTATTGTTGAGAGATAGACAGAAGCAAAAGGGAGAACTTTATCTATCTCTTTTGCTCTTTCTACTATAATAATTTTTGGATAACTCATCATCGAATAAAAAAAAGTTAAAGAGAAAAAAATCGAAATGGTGAAGGAGAAAATAAAACTGAATAAAGGGTTTTGAGAAAGAATAACAAAAATCACGCAAAGCATAGGAAACTCTGCACAAAAAACTATCAAAGCAGTAAGGATTGCAACACTTATATATTCTTGAAGGGAATAACCCATTCTTGCTCTTTTTAAATCCATCTTTACTTCAGTATAATAGGGAAGAAGCTTCTCTCCCCATTCACCAAAATATTTCATAGCAACTTTAGTATAAAACCCCACTACTTTCCACCCATTATAGAAGCCAAAACTTTTTCTGGAGAGGTGTAATACATGTTAAAAACATTAAAAACATCCTTATAGCGAGTTATGTTCTTTTCCATCATCCAGTTTAAAACAACCATCCTTCTTTCTAACTCTTCTTTTATTTGTTGCTCAGTCAAACCCATAGATTCGGCAATTTTTTTCAAGGTTATACTTTTGTTTACAACTAAAATCTTATCCTTCATAGCATCCCATTTGAAAACTTCATTAGTCAAAGGTTCTTTTGTTTCTGGGTCGATTCCAGCTATTTCAATAACTTGATTGACTTTTCTTACATGTTTTTCCCTATATCTTACCCTCAAAAGAAAAACTACTAAGTCCAAACTTCCGACTAGACTTGCAGGCAGAGAGATTGGAGGTGTTGTTAACCTATCTATAAGCTTGTTCATATTTTCTGCATGTATGGTTGCTAGCGAAGGATGACCTGTAGCCATTTCTTGGAAAAGAACATAGGCTTCTCTTCCCCTTACTTCACCTACAACTATACAATCAGGTCTTTGTCTCAAACTATCTTTTAGCAAGTCAAACAAATCAATCTCGCCCCTCAACTTTCTATCTTCTGTTCCTATAGCAGTTCTTGCAACATAAGGAACCCAGTGAGGATGAGGCAACTTAAGCTCAGGAGTATCTATTCTTTTTTCTGGTCTGATGAAAAGTGAAAGAATATTTAAAAGAGTTGTTTTTCCTGAAGCAGTTCCACCTGCAACTAAAACACTTCTACCAAAATCAACAGCAAGCCATAGAAAAGCTAATGAAGGAATATCTAGAGTGTTATACTTTAACAGATGGATTGGAGTTAAAGGCTCGATTGTAAACTTTCTTATAGTAAAGTTTGAACCTCTTCTAGCTATATCAGTAGCTAAAGCAGCCTGGACTCTACTTCCATCAGGAAGAGAGCCACCAACTAATGGAGTAGCTACAGATATCGATTTCCCACAAAGCTGAGCAAGTCTATGAATAAAAGAATCAAGCTCATCTGCCTCATCAAAAACGATATTAGTAACGATTGAACCTAACCTTGGGTTTCTGTGAAAAATAAATATTGGTATACCAACTCCATCACAGCTTATATCCTCTATGTTTTCGTCCATCATCAAAGGTTCGATTCTTCCCAAACCTATAAAATCTCTTTCTATATAATATCTAAGAACAAGTTTTTCCTTTTCACTTACTTCTATTTTATAGTAATTTAATAAGTCATCTATAGTCTTGAAAAGATAATTCTTTAATTCAAACTTTTTCAATTTTCCAAATTCTATATCAAGTTTTTCCTGTATAAGCTCCTTAAGTTTTGAAATAACCTCCTTCATTTTTTCTGTTAGCTCTGGTTCGATAACTTGATAAATATATTTGTTTAATGAACTATCCCAAAAAATCTTTGCATAAGCAAATACAAGCTCGTCCTTTTGCGGTTTTCTTGGAATAAGAGGGTAGGCTAAAGTTATTTTTTTTCTTTCCTCTTCTGTTAAAGGTATTTCACCAATTTCAACCTTCTCTGGTAAGAATTCAGGTACCTCTATACCACCCAGAACTTTTGGTTTTTCTATAAGTTTTATTTCTTCCTCCTCTTTTTTCTCTTCCTTTTCCTCAATTCTTTCTATTTTTATTGGAATTGTTATCGGAGCCAATCCTTGCAGAGTAGTTTGGGGACCAAAGACCTGAATTCCCTGCTTGCTTATGTATTTTTTATACCCAAGCTTGGCTCTTCTTAAAAAATCCCTCAATATTTCAACCATACTATTCTACCATTAATTTATTTTTTGTTTTGTCAAATGTTAAA
>JAWCMJ010000006.1:8548-15733 GCA_039091285.1 Candidatus Aenigmatarchaeota archaeon | reverse complement strand
AATATACTACCCAAGAATCCTTGTTTTGTAAATACATTTTTCCTTGGGAAGGACTTTTAAATGGTGTACCTTTTTTTCTATGGAGCTTGTAATAAGCAGATATCCCAATTTTTAAGGCAATTTCTTGGAGGTCGTCTCTTAGTCTTACAGAAGTTGTAGTTACGGACATTCCCTTTTTTGTTCTTCCATAAATATACCCATCTCCTTTGATGTAATACTCTAGCAAAATTTGAAGAAGATTTTTTGAAAGAGATTTTATTTCTGACGGAATAAATTTTTGATAATATTTGCCAAACTGTTTAAGATAGGAAAATAATTGAAAGTCTCTAACTCTTAATGTATGGGTTTTTTTACTATAAAACGTTTTATACCCGAAGCTTTCCAGTAATTGTTTCATTTCAAAAATAAATTTTTGATTAATGGACGAAAGACACACATTGTAGTCACCATTTTTTCCTTCTGTGGTCCAGCCTTCAGCTAGCCAGAATCCAAAAAATTTTAGCCAATCTTTCATCGGTATTTTTTTTGCTTCTTTTTTCCTCAAGCCAGAAGAGTATCGATTACTATGCTTAATATCAACAGAAGGTAAAGTGAAATATTTTTCATTTTTTCCTTTCCATTTTCCACTTTTTTTAAATTGTTTACATCTGCCAAACACTTGTTTTGCTTCTTGTAAGAAAAACGGCTTAGGGTTCCTAAAATCACAGGTAGTGATGAAAAGGTTATGGTTTGGTGTTACTAACAGATCTACCCTTCTAGTTTTCAATCTGTACATTTTTCCTTTATATTCGCAGGAAAATATTTTTATGGGATATTGAAATTCAATCTCATTTGTTTCAGGATTCAGGGTGCATATTTTGTCTGTGTATTTGATTTCAGAAAATTTTTTCCAGCCATTATTTGTTAAAACTTCTGTTGTTTCATCATAGCATGATAACCCTGTTTCTAAAGCAAAAATATGTTTTGTTTGATCCTGATAACATTCTTCTACAGAATTAAAACCCGACTTGCTTCCTAGAATAGACCGCCACGGAGTCCAGATGTGGCTACTTGTTATCATTACATCTCTTGAAATATTCATTAAAATTTCAACAAGCTCGGGTGCAGAAAGATTAAGATTTGGTCTACCGTCTATTTTTAGATTCCCATATTTTGATAAAACTTCGTTTATTTGCTCTACAATTTCAAAAGACGGGACATGAATAATGTGATGAATATTTTTTATTTTTCCTTCAAACTCAAAGACTGTGCCAACTTCTGTTGTAAGCATAAACCAAATGTCATTATGCTTGAATAGACCAGTACCTTCTATAGGTTGTAGCTTTCTTTTTAGTTCAGCTAACCAGAGAGGATGTGTAAAATCTGAAGTTCCAATAAGACTTAATCCTTTTATCTTTGCGCCATTACTTATTCCCTCAAGATTCATTTGCTTACTTGTTGCTCTGCTATAAAGAGAATGAAGGTGAAAATCTGCTACTACAATCATTTGCTCACTCTGATTAATCTTATTAACATTTAGAAAATGAAAGATAAAAATAAGCCTACGGCAATAGCAATTAAGAAAAACCATAACCAAGGTTTCCAAGTTATCACTTTACTCCCGTCCAAAGGAGGAAATGGTAAAAGGTTGAAGAAAGCAAGAAAAGAATTTATAAAAGAGAGAGCAAGGAAAAAATCAAAATTTTGAATTAAAAGCAAACCGACAAACGGCCTAGAAATTGTAGCAATAAAAATGTTCACCAAGATTCCACTAACTGAAATTATTCCGATTTCTTGTGCGCTCAACCTTATTCTCTTAAACCCCCATCTTCCAAAAGTAAAAGGATAAATAACAACCGCACCAGGAATTATAATTTTTGTTCCAATTAACATAAAAACCAAGCTTAACAAAAGCCCTGTAGGCCACATTTTATAGAATGATATACAGCCAAAATTTCTTGCAGCAGTTTTGTGGGCTAACTCATGAAGAAGAAAAGAAAAAACAACGATTATCAAGTAAAAAGGAAATAGGATAAAAGTTTGTTTTGGGTTAGAGGAGTTATAAGAAAAAATTAGGGTTACAACTAGAACAGACACCAAAATATCTTTTACCTCTTCCTTTGAGAAGTATTGCATAAATATCCTCTATAAAAAATACTTAATAGCTTCTTGAATGTTTTCTACTTCCTTAACAGTAATTCCAACTTCTTTGCTTACATCTATCTTTTCCGGTTTATACTCAGTGGAACAATAAACTACTGGTCCAAATTTTTCACAACGTTCTACTGGCTTATAATAGGTTTGAACTGCTTGCCCTTTAGGGACTAAGAAAAGTTCAGCTCCAACATCTTTTGCAGCTTTGGCTTTTGTAACGATTTCTCCTACAGGCCCGATACTTCCATCAGAATTTATAGTTCCTGTCATCATCACACTTTTATTTAGAGTTTTGTTTTCAAGCAAGGCAATAGTTGCAACTGTTATTGCAGCTCCTGCTGAAGGTCCACCTATGATTGAAGCGTTAGTTTCTATCGCGTAAATCAAGTCTATGCTTGATAAATCTGTCTTAGTATAATTTTGGGCAACTTTCTGAGCAACTCTTATTGAGTTTTGGGTATCGATCCAGAAGAGTAACTGATTTATATCAACTAAGACTCTTCCTGCTCCAGGTTTTGCCTCAACTATTAACTTTGTAACCACACCATTCCCTTCAGAATCAACAGCAGGAATGTTCATATAAACTCTTAGGATACTTTCATTGCTAAGAATTATTTTTTTTGTTTCACCAACAGTTATGTTTGGAAGGATCACACTCTTAAGAGTAAGGTTTGAAATGAAGGAAAGTACTATGAGCAAAAGAATTGCAATTAAGATGATTTTTAAACTCTCTTCCATATCTCTATAATTCCTTGTTAAGATTTAAATTTTTAAGAAATTGCAGGAGCACGCCATCGGTGGGTATAAGTCTACAAACCAGTTGTTCTAAATATCTTTCTCCACCCCGTGACTCCTATAGCATTTATTTATCTGCTTACCCTTGCTCGGTTTCGGGTTTATTCCCCGCCTAGGGGGTTCACAGATAAATAAACCCATAGGGACGAGGCTTCTCAGTCAGATATTTAGGCTGGTTTGCAACTTATACCGCCCTTCAGGCTTCGGTCGGCCGTATAGACCATTTGCCACTGCGTCTAGCAGCACGGAAGGCCTAGCTCCGCAACCTAGCTCCTGCAATATTGAAATTTATTTGAAGAATATTTAAAGTTGATTTCTCTGTTACTATTATTTTCTTTAGAAATTTTTTATCTTTAGCGCAGAGAAAATAACAAGCTACAATAAAATCTTTTTAGTAGGTAATAGAATCCTAAGAGTTTGAGTTGCTAATATTTAATAATAAATAAAATAATAATTATGGAAGAAAAAACAATGTTGGGCATAGCATACATACTTTCTTTAGTACCAGTTGTTAACCTAGTAGGCTTTATTCTATTAATAGTAGGATGGATTAAGCTAGGAAACAAGTACAAAGAAAACTTATGGAAATGGGTCGGGTATTCAGCTATTTTAGCAATAATAGCAGCAATAATTACGTTTATAACTTTATTTGAATCTTTAAGTACTGGTGGTATAGAAGCGATTTATTCGAGTTTAGTAACAGCGATACCAGTTCTAGTTATATCAATAATATATGGAATAATTCAAGCGTTGGGGCTATGGAAAGCAGGAACAAAGTTCAACTCATGGTTACTTAAGGCTGGAGGAATAGTTCTAATAGTTCCGGTATTGAACATTATAGGGAATTTGCTAGCAGGAGTAGGATTTCTAACAGTAAAAGAAAAATAAACTGGTTTTACTTTACCAATTTTTTTATTTTTTCTATGCATTCTACGTTTGCAACGGTTGACAAATCTCCCAGAGGTTCATTTTTCAGAATGTTTTTCAATATTCTTCTTACAATTTTTCCGCTTCTTGTTTTTGGTAAATCCTCAACAAAAACTATTCTTGCAGGTCTTGCTATAGGTCCAATTTTTTTATCAACTTCTTTTATTAATTCATCCTCTAAACTCTTCGAACTTTCAAAATCTTTTTTTAGAACAACAAAGGCAACAGGGACTTCACCTTTAATTTCATCTCTCATACCAACGACTGCAGACTCGACAATAGCTGAATGAGAGTTCAAAGCATTTTCTATTTCTCCTGTGCTAATCCTATGACCAGCAACCTTTATCACATCGTCAACTCTCCCAACGATCCTTATCAATCCGTTTTCATCTTTAAAAGCAGCATCGCTAGTGAAATAAATATTACTTCCATACTTTTCCCAATAAGTTTCTAAGTATCTTTTCTCATCTTTATAAATCCCTCTTAACATACCAGGAGAAAAAGGCAAAATAATTACTAGGTTTCCTTGTTGTCCTTTTTTACAAGGCTTACCTTTTTCGTCAAGAATTTCAGCTTTAACTCCGGGAAAAGGTAGACCAACAAAACCAGGTTTAAAAGGACCTATCCCTGGTAAGGATGAAATTAAAATTCCTCCAGTTTCTGTTTGCCACCAAGTATCTACTATTATACATTTTCTTTTCCCAACGTTTTTGAAATACCAGAACCATGCTGCCTCATCTATACTTTCGCCAACCGAACCTAATAAGCGAAGATTCTTGAATTCATACTTTTTGCTAATGGTTCCATCCATTTTTTCAAACATTCTAATAGCAGTTGGTGCAGTATAAAAAATTGTTACTCCATGTTTTTCTATGATTTGAGCCCATCTTTCTGGAGTAGGGTAATCAGGAGCTCCTTCAAAAATTAGAGTTGTTATTCCATTTAGCAAAGGGGAGTAGCAAGTATAAGTATGACCAGTAATCCAGCCAAAATCAGAAGTGCACCACAAAACATCTTTTTCATGAAAGTCAAAAATCCATTTTCCAGTCCAATAGGCTTGGACAGTATAACCTCCACAAGTATGAACTATTCCTTTAGGGATTCCTGTTGTGCCTGAAGTGAATAAAACAAAAAGCAACTCCTCTGAATCCATCTCTTCTGGTTTACATACTTCACTCTCATTTTCAATCAAATCTTTAAACCAAACATCCTTTTCATAATTCCAAGGAACTTCATTTTTTGTTCTTCTAACAACAATAACCTTCTCAACTTTTGTTTCTTTTATTCCTTCATCAGCGTTTTGTTTTAAATTTATTATTTTTCCTCTCCTATAATAGCCGTCTGCAGTAATCAAGATTTTTGCTTCGCTAATTTGGAGTCTTGTTCTCAATGATTCTGAAGAAAAAGCAGAAAAAACTACAGTATGAACTGCACCAATTCTTGCACAAGCAAGCATAGAAATTATTGTTTCGGGGATAATCGGTAAGTAAATTCCAACCACATCCCCTTTTTTAATCCCCAATTTTTTTAAAGCGTTTGCAAGCTTGCAAACTTCTTTAAAAAGTTCTTCATAAGTTAAAATTCTTTCTCTTTCTTCAATCGGTTCAGGTTCCCAAATCACCGCAATCTTATTCTTAACTTTTTCCCAACCTTTTTGATTATTTTCAAATATGTTGGAGGTTATGTTTATTTTTCCACCTAAGAACCATTTGAAATAAGGTGGATTATGCTCAAAAGTTTTTCCCCATTTCTTAAACCAAAAGACTTCTTCGGCTAATCTTTCCCAAAATTTTATAGGGTCTTCTTTAGCTTGTTTATAGATTTTTTTGTCTTTAACCCAAGAAATTTTTTTCATTTGTTCAGAAGGCCAGAAAAGCCCATCTTTTTTGATAACAAACTTCATAAATTATAATTTCTTTTCAAAAAAATTATTTGTAAAGAAAAACAGAAAACTATAAATATTTATTAGATGCTTTTATAGTGAGTAGGTGAAAAGTGAATGGCAGAAGAAGAATGGGCTGAAGAAGAAGAGGAAGAAGAAGAGGAAGAAGAAGAAGAAGTACCAGAAGAAGAATGGTAAAGTAATAAACCAATAACACTTTTCTTTTTTCTTTTTTATATTTTTAATTCTCAATTTAAGTTATGAGAATTGAAAAAGGAAAAATTTTAGTTAAGCTTGCAAGAAGTTCTGTTGAAAAATTTTTTGAAAAAGGTAACTTAGAAATAGAAAAAACAGAAGAAAAATTTTTTAACCAAAAAAGAGGAGTTTTTGTAACTATAGAAACTTATCCTGAAAATGAGTTAAGAGGTTGTGTCGGTTTCCCTTTGCCTCATTTTCCTTTGTTCGAGGCGGTACAAAAAGCTGCAGTTTCTTCTGCCTTTGAAGACTATAGGTTTGAACCTTTGAGGAAGGAAGAAATGAAAAAAGTAATTTTTGAAGTTTCTATATTAACAAAACCAAATCTAATAGAAGTTAAAGATCCAGAAGAATACTTGAAAAAGATAAAAGAAGGAAAGGACGGTTTGATTTTAGAATACGGAAGCTTTAGCTCAATTTATTTACCCCAAGTCTGGAAAATTATTAAAGAAAAAGAAAAATTTCTAGAATCTCTTTGCTTAAAGGCTTGCTTACCTCCTGATACTTGGAAGGATAAGAACACAAAAATTTTTAGGTTTAGAGTTGAAGCTTTTAAAGAAAACGAACCTGAAGGTGAGGTTGTTAAAGTTTTTTAACCAAAAAGAGAAGCTAAAGCGTTTTCCGGTTCTTGCTTTTCTTTTCTGCATTTCTCGCAAAGCCACTCTTTACCTCTTTTAACTACGCATCTTACACATCCTATTTTTTTACAATTATCACAAGCAACTAATTCTCTTGTTTTGTTAGAACAGGTTGGGCAAATCATCAATCATACCTTTTTTGTTTTACAACTTTGAAGTCAAAAGCAAAGTATTCTTTAAACAAATGTAGTATTGGGTTAACTTTAGAAAAATCAATCTCTCTCTCTCTTTCTATTTCATCTTTTATTTCTGAAACCAGAACTTCACCAAACAAAGCAAAGTGGTCACCAAACCTTTTTTCGTCTATTAACCTACATTCCAACCAAGCAAAAGCTTCTTTTACTCTTGGTGGTTTAACAAGAACAGAAGAAAATTTTTTAAACCCAACAACCTCGAGCTTGTTAACTCCTTCAGGATAGCGTGCAGCGCATTTCAAAACTTGATCAATATATTGTTTTGATAAAACGTTTATAACAAATTCTTTTGTTTCCTGAATGTTTTTGTGAGTTCTTATTTCTGGATTTAAAGAAATCATTACTATAGGGGGGGAAAAAC
>JAWCMJ010000006.1:0-8516 GCA_039091285.1 Candidatus Aenigmatarchaeota archaeon | reverse complement strand
TTACTGGTGCAACGTTTATTCCTTGTTTTGAATTAACGGTTGTAACCAAAATCACTAACCTAGGAGAAAGCAATCGATAAGATTTGTTTAGAGGATACTTCATAATTAATTTTTATTTTTCTTAAGCATAAAATTATGTTACTACTTTTAAAAAGTGATGTTTAAATAAACAACATAAGACTTTATATATTTTTATACTTGAAATGAAAAAATAGGTGGTAAAATGGCAATCTTTACCGGAACGATTGAATGGGGAGTAGCATTGCTTCTAGGAGTAGCTTTAGCCGAATACACAAAGTTCACAAAAAAATCAGAAAAGGGGTTTGCATGGCTAGCAACAGCAGGAGTTTTCTTTTTGTTTGCTGGGGTATTTCCCCAAATAGTTCTTGAGTACATACCACTTGGAAATATAGGTCTTGACACAATATTTTCAGTAATAGGATGGATACTAGCTCTAATAGGAACATTGTTTATTGCCTACGAAGTTCTATTAGAAAAATAGATTTTTTTTTGATTTTTTTCTTTCTTTGAAATAGAAATCATTTATACTTGAATTTCAAATTAAAATAAGATGAAAAATAAAAATTCTTTTTTTCAACTTTTTCTTGATAATTTAGTAAAGTTGGAAAAGTTAAGCTTTTTGGCGTTAATTCTTTTTATAAGTTTTTTTTTCATTTTAAAAAATACTTACCAGCAAGAATTTAGCTCGCCCGTTTATTCTTTAAACTCAACAAACTCAACTCTAGCAGGAACTGCTGTTAGTCATAATTTATTCTGGCAAGACGATTATGGTTTGTCAGGATATATTTTTAGTTTTGACAACGGGATTGGTGATGGTACGATACAATTCAACCAAACTTCTTCTAAAAACATAACTGGAATTGCTTCTACACCAATTCAAACAGAAATAGATAGTAGGTTAAATTCTAATGCCGATGGCTTAACTTGGGATACTACCGAAGCAGATGTAACTCCCTCAACAGCATGGCCAAAAACTTTTACTACTCAGCAAGTCGAGTCTTTATCTTCTACTCCTCTAAATTCTGATAAAATAGTTTTGGCTTGGTGTGACGAAGTAAGCAAAGCTATAAACTTTAAAATTTATTCTACAACAGGAGAAATTTTAGTTGATACTGTAACTGTAGATTCAAGCACAGGAGTAACAAACGCTTGTAATTATAACTCTGTTTCAGTTTCAGCCTTAAACTCAACCCATTTTATTATAGGTTGGTTTGATGCTTCTGAGGGAGATATAACTTTTGCAGTTTATGACTCTCAAGGAAACTTAAGGATTGGGCCAATAGATGAAGATTCAGCAGTAGGAACAAACAGCTGGGGAGTTTCAGTTTCAGCTTTTAATTCTACTCATCTTGTCATAGGGTATTATGATTATGTAGACCAAGACGCAACATTTTCAACTTGGAGCTTGGTAACACAAGCAAGAGTTTCTGGTCCGGTGGACGTTGATCAAGGAGTTTCAACAGATTGTTATAATGTTCATGTGGCAGCTTTAAATTCTACACACTTTGCTTTCTTCTACTATGATGCTGGAAATAGTGATGATGCAACTTTTGCTGTATACACAATAACAGGAACTGCCATAAGAGCAGCTACAGATGAAGATTCAGCAATAGGAAACTCTTATTCTTTAGCTTTAACTGCTTTAAACTCAACACACTTTGTTGTTGCTTACTATGACGCTGCAGACCAAGATATCACTTTTTCAATTTACAACAGTGCAGGAACAAGAGTTGCTGGACCTATAGATGAAGATACAGAAGTAGGAGCAAGCGAAGCTTTTGTTTCAGTTTCAGCCTTAAACTCAACCCATTTTATTATAGCTTATTACGATACTGTTGATGCTCAGCACACTTTTTCAATTTACAGATGGAACACAAGAGTTTTTGGCCCTTCAGATGTAAGTAATGTAGCTTCTGGAATGAAATGGCTGTCAACAACTTCCTATTTAGCTGGAATTGACTTGGGAATTTGTAACCAAAATTTTATACTTTCAGAAGTTTATTCAAGTACTGATTCAAGATTTTTTGCTTACAATTCTTCAGGAAGTCAATGGAATGGTTATTGCTTCTCTTTATACCAACTTTCTGTTGAGCATAATTCAAGCATAAACTATCCAGGAACTTTGCAAAGCATAAGTATTTTGATAAACTTCACTTCTACAGTTGATGACTTTTACAACATGTCAATCTATGACTTTGCTAATTCGGTATGGGATTCTTCCCCCTGCCAAAGTGTTTCAGTTAATGCTAATGTTTACAACACAATTTGGTGTAACATCACATCAAACCAAGCAAACTATGTTTCTTCTGATAGTAAGATAAGAGTAAGGTTAAATTCTACTGCTGACAGCGATAAAGGAACGTTGAAAGAAGAATACGTTCAATTTTATTCAACTTATACAGGTTTTATAAACGAAACTTTTGTTTTTTTTGAAGGTTTACCAACCAAAGCTTGGTCAAACATTACTAAAAAAGTAAATTCTACTGTTGGCAGTTTAATAAGATGGAGAGTTTATGCTAATGATACTAATAACTACTGGAACGCTAGTGAAATATTTAGTTACATAACTTCTAACTTAGGTTGGCTTGAGGTTAATTTGCAATTTCCCCTTTCTTATAATATTGCGCAAAACAAGAGTTTTCTTTTAAACGCAACAGTCTTTTGTAGAAATGGAAGTTGTGGAGATGTTTTTGGAACTCCTTATTACAACCTTTCTTCTTCTTTTCCTGATACTCAAGTAAACACTAGCGAAGGAGATAGGCCCTTTTATGTTCAAGAACCCCCTTATCCTTCTCAGGCAACAAAAGTATGCCTAACAAATCCTTTAGAAGAAAACGAGTTTTGCAATTTAACTTGGATAATAAACGCTACAGGAGAAGTAGAATCTTCTTGGAAATTAGGAGTTTTATTCAATTCTTCCTTTCAAGTTCGGAATCATACAATCAATTCAACTGTTACTATTACCTTAATAATAGAAAGTATTAGCTTTTCTTTTGACCATATAGATTTTGGTGTTTTAATTCCAAACACAAAAGCAGAAAATAATCCAGCTCCAGGCAATACTTATAATTATTATAACATAACAAACACAGGAACTTGTGAGTTACAGCTTTGGATTAAAGGAACTGATTTAATCAATTCTACTTTTAATTCTTTCATATCGGTTGGAAACTTGAGTTGGAGTAATTCAACTAACGTTTATGATGAAGGTTTAGTCTATCCTTTAACTTATTCTTACAAGCTTCTTTACTCTAGTCTTTTACCAAGTTTTAACGCTACTACTTATTATTGGCTTTCTGTCCCGAGCGTTTATGCAGGAGTCTATAGGGGAACTATAACTGTATGTGGAAATTGTTCTTCGTCGTGTGATTGAAATGAAAGAGAAAATTTTTATCTTAATCTTTATTTTAATTTTAATCCCATCAAAAGCCTTTGGTTTTGGAAGTTTGCAAAAAAGTAGTTTTGCAGAAATGACTAGAGGAGAAACAAAAGAATTTGTTATACTTTTCTGGAACCTTGAGAGTTATTCTTTTGTTACTCTTGAGCCAATCTCACCAGAGGGTTTTGTGGTTATAATAGAGCCAAAAGAATTTTTGCTTAATTCTTCAAGAATAGGCCCACCTTATGAAGATGGTGAGTACGTGAACCTTGATTTTGGTGATGTAAAAGCTTTTCCAGTAAAGGTTTTAATCAAGGCCTTAAACTCTGCAAAAGGAGAAAACGAAATAAAAGTAAAAGCAAGGGCAGAGACTCTGAATTCTGGAATTAAGTTTGCTCAAGAAAAAACCTTTTTTTTCAGAGTAAAAGTTTCTGACTATTTTTCTTCAGAAAATAAAGAAATGAAAAAAGAAATTGAAGAAATTAGAGAAGAAAAAACAACCTCAGCATTCTATTTGTCAGGTTTTGACTTAAGGGTTTTAACCCTAACCTTAGCGATAACTTTAATTTTGTTCTTATCTTTCCTAATTTACAAGCTATTATAACCTAAGCTTTTTAAAAAACCTTGAGAAAAACCCTTCTTGTCTGTAAGTTTCACCTATTATATTACCAGCAAACTTTATTATTTCCTTACTTGCTTTTGATTTTTTGTTAAAAAGAACGACAGGAGTTCTTAGAGCTAAACTTTTCAAGACATTTTTGTCAGATGGGATAGAAGCAATAACAGGTAAGCCAGTAAGCTGCTCTATTTCTTGTTTTTTCATTTCATACCTTTCGTTCGAGACCATGTTTAAAACAATTCCTAGAGGCTTAACCCCTATTTCATTTACAACTTCTAAGCTTCTAACAACGTCCATAACACAAGGAACGTAGGGAGTAGTAACAAAAATAACTTCATCGCAAGCTCTAATTGCAGCAATGGCTTCTCTTCCTAAACCAGGAGCAGCGTCAAGAAGTATAATATCAGTTTTATCAAAAAGTTTTTTTATGCTTTCTTTTATTTGAATTACGTCAACCCCTTCCAAGTCTTTCCAAGAAAGAGAAGCAGGAACTATGTTAGCTCCACTGTAATGCTTGTAAATAGCTTCTTCTATCGAGATTTCGTTTCTTAAGACTTTGTTTAAGCTTGTTGGACAAAAATGAATTCCTAAGTAAAGACTTAGGTGGGAAGTTGTTATATTACAATCTATAACAGTAACGTTTTTATTGAAAAAATGTGCTAACGAAGCCCCTAGGTTTGCTGTTAAAGTTGTTTTTCCAACTCCTCCTTTTCCAGAAATTATTCCTATTACCCTTACCAATTTCTCACAATATAAAATTGTATTCTAAATTAATAACTCTTTAGAAACAAATCCTCTTTTTCAACATAGCTTAAAGTTAAGCTATACTCACCAAAAATTGTAAACCCAAACCCAGAAATTATGCTGAAGTAAAAGTAAAATTGGCTAGAGGTTAAAGTTGCTATGTCCAGGCTTGCAAACATTAGAGATAAGCCTAACATGATAAAAAATAATTTTTTATCCTCAGGCTCCTTTAAAAACAAAAAAAAAGAAGCAAAAGCTAAGGTAGAGAAAACACTTCCCAAGTAGGTTAAATGGTTTGGATTATTGCAGAAAAGTTCGGTATAGGGGCCTTCTCTTTCTGTGTCGAAAAGAACTATTCTTGCGCTTGAGCAACCAGTAAGAATTCCAACTATTAGATGACCAAGTTCATGAATTGATAGTAAAGCCAGGAGTAATACTACGTTTGTCAATATTATTTTTAAAAGTAATTGAAATGTTGCTACTGTTTGGTTGTTAATTTTCATGAATTACTGATGCTTAGTAAAATATTTAAGCTTGTTGCTCTTGTTTTTCCTCCTTCTTTTTAAATACTGGTAAAAGGCTTTTTCCCTCCTTTCTTTTAAGAAAAGGCATTCCTGTTACTGGGTTTTCAACTACCTCATAACCTTTTGGCAGGTCTCTCAAAGCTCCTGTAGGGTCTTTTGAAAAATAGTAAAGTCTCTGCTTTCCCCTTTCTCTTACATGAAGCCAAAACTTCCTTCCGTTTTTTGTTGTATAAACAAAAGGGGAAAAAAGTCCCATAAATTTTTTATTTATTTTTTAACTTAAGTTTCTATTCCTCTTAAAAGCTTTGGTCTCTTAAGCTCTTTTTCCTCTTTTTTCTTCCTCCTAACAAGAATTATCAAAATTATCAATATTATTATCAAAAGTAAGATTAAAGGAATCCAAGGAAAGGCAGGATAATAAATTGGGATAAGTGCCAGAGAAAGCTTGTAAACAGCATCTTGTAAGTGGTCTCTTACTTCATCTAGTTTTCTCTTAGCATCTAAATATTTTCCTAAGTCATAGTAACTTTTTGCTATTTCTAAGGATTTTTTTGCTTCATCCAAACTATCTTGGGCTTGGCTTACATCAATTCCTTTTAAAGCAGCGTTATCTATTTGGGTTTGAATCTCAGAAATAAGGTATTCATAGTATATGATTGTTTCTTTCAACTCTTCTTCTAACAACGGCAAAATAGAGACAACTTCTATGCTTATTTTTCTTCCTTCTTTCATCTTATCAGTAATTACCTCAAAATCAAAGGGGTAGGTTCCTGGATATGTTCGGTTTGGTATAGTTAGTAAAACAAGAAAAATTGCTGTTTCATTTGGTGAAACTTTAAAAATTTCCTTTGGAGTAATTTCAAATTCAAAAGAGCTTAAAGTTGAAACAGAAAGCCTCATGTTTTTAAGCGAGACTTGACCAGTATTTTTAACTATAATACTAAAAAGTTTTGATTCACCTTGAGCTATTGTTATATTTTCTGGGTATACTATTTCCATTCTTGGTACTCCAGTCTCTATAATTTCAGTTGGTGCCGGAGGACCTGGTAAAGATATTATTTCAATTCTAGGAGATGGCGGGGTATAGATTACTACAAACCCTTTCCATGTTTCTAAAACTTTTCCATCATAAGGTACCCTTACTTTTATGTAATATGCTCCAACATAAGGGGGTAAGAAATTAACCCTATAATTTCTTTTTTCACCTGGCTTTAAAACTACTGTAGAATCATAATAATAGGCTAAAAGTTCAAGTTTTCCCCCATAATTATAAAAAACTCTTATCTCGATCTTTTCTTCAACGTTAACGCTGCCTGTGTTTAAGAATTCTACTGAAATGTTTTGGAATTCTCCCCATTCTAAATATTCTCTATAACTTAGTAAAAGTTCACCCCTTTTAATTTCTGTAATGTTAACAGAGAAGTTTGCACCCACAAAGCTTGTAGTACCAAAAGGAAAAAAATTTGAAATAAAACTAAAAAATAAAACAGCAAATATTGAAACGATAAGCAAGTAAAAAAACTTTTTCATAATTTTAAATTGTGATTTTAACAATAAATTTCAGAGTAAAAAAATAAAAAGTTTAAATTAATTTTCTGTTTTATGCAGGACAAGTCCCTTCAATCGTTAGCCAACTAGAAGCTAACCAGCCTGCTGGAATTCCTTCTGGTACCCATACGTTCAGGTCAACCGAAAATTCAGAGCTTGGTGTTAAAGTTGTTTCTCTTATATAGCTTGTTCCTGTGCAGTCACCAAAGCTTGGGTCAGTTCTCTTATCATACTTGTATATATACATTTTTGTACAATCCTTGTAGATAGCAACACAATGGCCACTTAAAGGACCAGTTAAGAAATTATATAAACCCCAGTTTTCTTTAGGTGATATGCTACCTCCATTGTCTGGTTCTCTTGTGTTTTGTTCACCATTGTCAGGGTCTGTCTCTATGTAAATAGCAGCATTTGTTCCATTACAAGTTCCATCGCTTGAGTTGACCATACACCAAAGGTAATTTCCTACAGTAGCATTTCTATACCATCCCCAAGTTGCTGCGTTTTGGCAGTTTGTACCGCCAGCTCCTACTGGTTTGGTTACATTCCACTCTAACCTCCCAACATAGAAAAAGTTTCCTGTAGTTTTAAGCACAAGAACTCCCCCAGAAGCGTAAGCAGAAGGAACACCTAAAGGAATTGGGTTGCTTACTTCTTTCTCGATTGTATCAACATAAGCATATATGTTTGTTAAATTTTTTGACCCGCTGTTTATTATGTTTAGAGTTTTAACGTTGCCTTCTGTTCCTGGTGTAACGCTAAACCAAGTGTGGTTTGTTGGAGCTACTGTTATTTGACAAACACCCTTAACTTCTACAGTCACGTTTGTTTGGTTTGAGGTTTCTGAAAAAGCCTGTCTTGTTGTGCTTAACAGAAAAGTCATCCCTAATATAACTACTAAAACCAAGAAGACTATTCTTTCGAACTCCATATAATAAAATTTATTTACTTTATATTTAAATATTATTGTTTAATATTAAAGATAAAAAACAATTTAAAATTAAGGATAAAATTTTGAAAGATTAAATAAATAATATGAAGTGCAAAATTTTAATTCCAACTCTTTTATTTTTACTTCTTTTATCGCAAAGTCATGCAAAAGATTTTTCGGTTGGCGTTTCTCCTTCTTTCATAGATTTAGGCGAAGTCCAAAAAGAATCTTCAAAACCAGTAACTTTTTTTATAGTTTCACCTTCAAACCAAACATTAATAGTTTATCTTCAACCCACTCAACCGCTAATAGATTTTTTTAACATACCTCAATACAAAGACTATATTTTTAACTATTCTGAAGAGCAAGTCTCTTCTTGGATACAAACATTTTCAAACCCCGTAGAACTTAAGCCCATGGGTGAGATTACAACTTACGGAGGAAATATTAGGGGTTGGAGAGAGGTGAACTTTTTACTCAACGTTCCAAAAAACGCAGAACCAGGTTACCATTTGGTTGAAATAGTTCCAAGGCCTATCTTACCAGAATCTTCTCTAGGACAAGTTGGGATAGGTATAACAAGCATCACTCCTGTTGTTATTCTTTTTAAAGTTCCTGGTGATGCGATAAGAGGGGGAAAAATTTTAGATATAACAACTGGAAGGTATAGTACTAATGGGGTAGAGATTTTAATTCACTTTTTAAACACAGGAACAGTAACAGTTTCACCTATTGCAGAAGAAGTAAAAA
>JAWCMJ010000059.1:1926-3811 GCA_039091285.1 Candidatus Aenigmatarchaeota archaeon | reverse complement strand
TTAAAATACTAAAAGTAATTTCTTGGGAAGCGTTTCCTGTGTTTTTCACTGTTACTAAGGTTGAGTTTGTTGAGTTTTGCTTTACAAAAATTAAATTTTCTGCTTTGATAAAAGTTAAGTTGTAGAAATAATATTGGAGTTCACCACCCCCTCCCCCTCCTACCTGCTTTGTTACAGTTGTTGAGAATGTCAAGTTCCAAAAGAATGTTGCATTAATTCCTTCTATACTTGAGTCACAAAATGCTGTGGTTTCAGTCGGGGTGCTAGCGACTACATTCCAAGCAACGTAGCAAGAGTTTACCTTATTTGAACTTAAGTTGAAAGCTACTTCTGAACCTCCTGAGAGGCTTACTCCTTCGCACTTTCCGGAATGAAAACTAGCGCTTGCCAGGCAATTCCCAAGAATAATTTTTATTTTTGCGTTAGTTGCACTCAGGGGGCCAAAATTATCTATGGAAACGTTGATCAAGAAACTAACCGAGAATTCCGTTGAAGGAATGCTCATCCTTAAGGCAGTGTTGTTGATTAAAAGATAGTTAAAAGTATCGTTTCCTCTCAAACCCCTGTAAGTTGCTTTTAAAGTAACATTATAATACCCTCCTGGTTTTTTAGAAGGAAGGGTAAAGTTAACTTTATAATTTTCGTCAAATATTTCATTACTTGCATTAATAACGTTGTAAGGTCCTAAAGAATAGCTCACGTTTTTATGGTTAAGCAAAGTTATAAAATTATCCTTTATCAAACTTTCAAAACTTGTGCCATTAGCGAGTGTAACGTTAAATACTAGAGTTATGTTTTCACTTAGGCTTGGGTTTTCTATTTCTTTATCTCCATCTACAGTTTTTAAGTCATATATTTTTAATTTCAATTCATTGGTTAAATTTACTTTTATAGTAAGGTTGAAATAACTGTAAGGTTGAGCTTCTGAAGAGTTAAGATAAACCCAGCCTTCGTATAAACCTAAAGCATTGCTTGTGTTTAGAGTATTAATATTTAACGTTAAGTTGAGCAAACCAAAAGATTTTGGGGGAATAGAAGAAGGTGGATCAACTTCTAAGCTAATGGTTTTCGTTTGGTTGTTTGTGTTTTTCAAGGTGTCTGAGTGAGATTCGTTCAGATTAAGTTCATAGGAGCCGGGGTTTTCTATTTTTATGCTTAAAGTTTTTGTTAAGTTAAAATCTGTGTTTTCTATTAATTCTATTTGGCTTGAAATAAAAGTTTCGTTAATAACCAGCATTGAGGTATTAACAAATGCATAAAACGGAATTTGAACCAAGCCTTTTCCATAGTCATTATGAATATAACTAATTAACCCACCATAATATCCATCTAAACTTATTTTTCCTAATCTTAAGCTAACGTTTATGTCTGTAAAATTAGTTTGGTTTAAGATTGTTCTACTGAAATTTGTGGAAACCCAAGTTGAATTGTAGTAAAGGAAGATTGTAAGAGTATAAATATCGTCAGAAGGGGTTGAATTTAAAACAGAGATTTTCCAATAACCGGGTTTTATTAGGTCTTTTGGGACTTCAACAAATTCTTCCCTTTCAACATCACAGACTTTTGCGCTTGTTGATTTTTCACTCGATTCTTCTATAAAATTTTCTGATGGGTCATAAACAGCTAAAGAATAGTTGCTATTACCGTTCCAAACCAAAGATGCTTTGATTTTATTTATTATTTCTTTGTTTGGTACGAGAAAAGAAAAGTTATTTGGTGAAGCACCTTCAAAACTCTTGAGATAGTAGAAGTTTTTGAGAATTTCGCTAACTTCAATAGGTTTTTCTCCCTCGTTTATTAACTCTATCATACTGCTTTTATGGTTTTGAGTCGAGTTTAAACCCTCAAAGTCTATGCTTTCTTCACTCACTTTTAACCCACTTAA
>JAWCMJ010000059.1:0-1916 GCA_039091285.1 Candidatus Aenigmatarchaeota archaeon | reverse complement strand
CAAAAATCCTCCGTATTCAGTTTCTTCTGTCGAGTTAGCAATCCTTATTTCCCAAACCTCGTTCTCAGGCAAGCTTTTGTAGCTTAAAAGTTTTAGAGCAAAACAATTATTGCCATAGCAAAACTCTTCGGTGTTTATAGATTTTGCTTTTAAGTTTTCACCTTCATCAAGAAGAAAAACATCTAAGTCAAGCCCTTCCAACAAAACTATAGCCAAACTAGAAGCTTTGGTTATATTGCTTGTGTTAAAATAGAAGGAATGGTAAGTTGTTGAGTTATAAGGAAAAATACCACTAAAATTGGCTGTTCCATTCTCGTTAACAAAAATTGGCCAGTCAATCTCTACCTCAACGCTAGCGTTTTCTGATGAGTTGGTAGAGTTAAATATAGTAAACTTACCTTTATACTTTCCAGGATAACACGTTTGATTGCAGTATGCTTTTACAGTAAAGTTAGCTTCTGAATTGTTTTTAAGAAAATTTTCGTTTGAATAATCTCCTGTGTTGTTGATTACTAGCAAGAATAAAGATGAGTTTGGGCCATAAAGAAATTGGACAGCTGAAGAATTGTCAAAGGTTAAAGAGATGTTATAGTTTTCATTGTTTATCACAGAAACGTTTTCTGTGAAGCTATTATTCAAGTTTAGTTTAACCTTTTCTGTAACGTTAAACTCTTTGCTAGAACTTTGGTTTTGTTGAGAAAAGCTAATTCCTACAATAAAAACTAAAAAAATTGTTGTAAAACAAAAAACTTTAAAAATTCTATTCATTCTCTCTTCATATTATTTTCTCTTTTATAAAATTATTCTTAACTATTTCTTGTAAGTTGCGTTTACTTGCTTTGTTTGAACTAGTATTTCAGAAAATTCTTTATTCCAATCTGTTTGGATTAGGGTAATTTCTCCAGATTTTAGGGGATCTTTTGGTTTGTTGATTATCCTTACGCTTTGATCGTCAACAAAAACTCTTATTTGCGAGATTTCAAGCTTTCCGGTGTTTGCTATAGCAACCAAAAGATTGTTTGAGGAATCTCTGCTTACATCTATAATGTCAATGCTGTAAAGGATGTTTTTTATTCCAACGATAACATGTTGAATTCCTGAAATAGAGGGAAAAAATTGTCCAATCAAAGGTATTTCTCTCAAGTTTGGAATAGAGCCAAAAATTAAGAATGAAGCAAGAAGAACTAAGAAAATGAGGATAAAGCCTATTATTATGTTTTTTAAAATTTTTATTCCTACGTATATTGCTAAAAGTAAAATAACAATTCCAAAGATTAAAGTTAACATAATTCTTATTTGATTTATTAAGTTAAATTTTTATTCAAAGCGGACCTGGTGGGATTTGAACCCACGACCAACAGCTTACCTCAGCGGATAGGGGGTTCAACTTTTTCTGCTGCTCTATCCAAGCTGAGCTACAGGTCCTCTTATTAATTAATTTGACTTAAAAAAACTTTATTTCGATAATAAGTTAAAAATATAAAAATAATAAAAATATTATGGTTTCTTTAGAAGAGTTTCAAAAAATTGCAAGGACTATTGTTAAAGTTAACTTGGCTATAAAGGAGAGAGACATTACTCTAATTAACGCAGGACCAAAATCCTTAAAGTTTGCTGAGGCACTGGCTTTGGAAGCTTCAAAAGTTGGGGCACAGCCAGCAATTTTTTACGGAAGCGATGAGTTAGCGCTAAAAACTTACAATTCAATAAAAATAAAATACTTGAAAAATTTTCCTAGGCTTGCAGACGTTTTGTCAAGAGTTGCAGACGTTGAAATAATAATAGATGATACAAACCCCTTTGTTGCGAGACAATTACCTCAGAAAAAAGTTGAAATAAGAAGAAAAGTAACCAAGCCCATAAGGGATAGAAAAGAGAAAAGAGAGATGAAAAAGGAGTTAAAAACTGCTTTGGTT
>JAWCMJ010000058.1:0-3840 GCA_039091285.1 Candidatus Aenigmatarchaeota archaeon | reverse complement strand
GACACAATCTATACATCTATTAAGGCAATCGTTGAGATTAAAAGCATAGTGAATAAAAGTATGAATAATGTAAAAATAAGTTTTATAAACATCTCTTCTGACGTAGAATACCAAGTTTCTCCAAGCTCTTATTCAAGAATTTCTCCTGGTGAAACAAAAAGTTTTGTTGTAACCCTTAACCCAAAGAAAGTAGGAAATTATGAGATTAAAATTAATATAACTTCAAATGAAGTTTTCCATGTTACTGAAATTAATTTAATAGCAAATGAACCTCCTTCTTGGCACCCTGAGCTTTTAACCATGATAATTCTATTGTGGATCATTAGTGGTTTGATTGTAATGCTTACTTTCGTTTCCTACAAGCTTTACATGAGAAGAAAAATGAAAAAAATAAAAGTTGTAGAAAAACCTAAGGAAGAACATAAGGAAGAAGAAGCTGAATACTTAGAGTAAAACTTTTTTAATTTTTTATATAAAAGTTAAAAGAATAAACATTAAAAGTGTTGATTATGGGAGGCATTTCAGTTCCAAAAAAAGAAAACAAGAATATAGAGTTTAAGGAAAAGCTAGTCTCTTCCGTACACTTGAAAGAAGATAAAAAGCAACATTTAGCATCGCAAATGAAGTTTAGACTTGAGGTAGGCGATGGAAAGGCAGTTTACATTCTTGGGGTTAATGACGAAGGAAACGCAAAAGGTCTAAGCGAAATAGAGTTTGAAGAAAGCTTAAATGTTTTGAAGGTTATAGCTAGAGAAATAAATGCCGAAATCGAGAAAGTTGAAAAATTCACAGAAAACGGGAAAATTATCGGAAGAGTTCTAATAGTAAAAAAATACGAGAGTAAAGGAAAACAACATATAACTGTAGGAGTTTGCGGACATGTTGCGCATGGAAAATCAACTTTGATAGCTACTTTAATGACCGGCAAACCAGATAAAAATGGAAAAGCTTGGTTATACTTGAATGTTTTACCTCATGAAATTGAAAGAGGTTTATCAGCTGACTTGCATTACGCTTTATATGGATTTGAAAAAGGAAAACCTTTACATTTGAATAACCCTTTAGACAAAAAAGAAAGAGCAAAAATTGTAGAAAAGGCTGAAAAAATAATCAGTTTTGTTGATACTGTGGGGCATGAGCCTTGGCTAAGAACCACTATTCGTGGATTAGTAGGACAAAACTTAGATTATGGAATACTTGTTGTAGCTACAGACGATGGCATAACTCACATAACAAAAGAGCACTTAGGAATAATGTTAGGAATGAATCTGCCCATAATAATTTGTTTGACGAAAATTGACAAAGTAGGAGAAAAGAGAATAAAAGAAGTTGAAGAACAAATAGAAGAATTATTGAAGTATGTTGGAAGGGTTCCTTTTTCGATTAAGGAAGAAAAAGATATTGAATTGATAGTGGATAAAGTTGAAACTATAGTTCCTATAATTAAACTTTCTTCCAGAACTCTTGAAGGATTTGAGTTGTTAAACAGAATTTTGTACTATCTGCCTGAAAGGGAAAAAGAAATTAAAAAGCCTTTTCTCATGTTTATCGATAGAATATATAATGTAAGCGGAGTTGGAACTGTTGTTTCTGGAAGTATAAAGCAAGGAAAGCTTAAAGCTGGCTCAGAATTGTTGCTTGGTCCTGATAGTTCAGGAAATTTTAAAAAAGTAAAAGCAAAAAGTATAGAAATGCATTATTGTCCTTTAGAAGAAGCTAATGCAGGCTTAGTTGTTGGAATAGCTATTCATGGAGTAAAGCATGAAGAAGTGAAAAGAGGGATGATACTTTGCGACAAGGAAATACAACCAAAAGCTGTAAGAAGTTTTGAGGCAGAAATCCTAGTTTTAAACCATCCAACTCGCATAGCTTCGGGTTATGAGCCTGTCGTTCATTATTATACTGTGGCAGAAGTGGCAAAAATAGAATGCTTAGATAAAGAATACTTAAAGTCAGGAGATTCAGGAAAAGTTAGGTTTACTTTTAAGTACTCTCCTCACTTCCTTGAAGAAGGAGGAAACTTTGTTTTTAGAGAGGGGAAAACAAAGGGAATAGGTACCATTACCAAAATAATTGGCTAGGTGTGAGATGAAGATAACTCTGGAAAAAGCAGCAGAAAAGCTACTTAAAGAAATTTTAAAATTGAAAAAAGGTGAAAGGGTAGTTGTTGTAACTGACAGAAAAAATTGTCAGATATTTAAAGCAATTTGTTCTGCTATTGAGTTAAAAGGCTGTAACCTAAGAAAAGTAAGAATAAAAAGAAAAAGACAGCACAGCGAACCTTTATCTTATTTGAAAAAAGTTTTTAGTGAAAGTGATGTGATAATTGGCATTACTGACAAAAGCATTTCTCACTGTCCTGAAGTAAGAGTTGCCAGAAAGAAGTTTGGCGCTAGGGTAATTTCTATGGTTGAAGTAGATGAAAAATTATTTTTGAAAGGTATAAAAGCGAATCAAAAAAAGATAAAAGCTATAGGAAATAAACTTGCAAGAAAATTAAGAAAATGCAAAAAAGTTAAGATTCTTACTAAGAAAAGAACTAATTTAGTGGTGAATGTTATTAAAAATGCTATAAGTATAGATGACGGCGATTCTACTAAGAAAGGAAAACTTAGCAACTTCCCTTACGAAGAAGTAACGATGGCACCAATAAATATTGCAAAAGGGATTGTTGCTATTGATTTTTCTAGGATTGGAATCGAACCAAAAGATAATGCCCAAATAATACTTAAAAAAGGAAAAATTATAGATTATAACGAAAAAGCCAAAAAGTTTGTTGAATTTCTTAAAAGAGTTGATGGTGAAAAAGCTTTAAGAATAGTTGAGTTGGGTTTTGGTATAAACCCTGAGCATAGAAACTTGGTAGGAAAAATAATCCATGATGAAAAAATTGTTGGCTCAGTTCATGTAGCTTTTGGAGGATTTGGAAATAAAAGGAAATGTAAAATTCATGAGGATGTGATTTTGCTTAAGCCAACAGTATTTTTTGACGATAAAATGGTAATTAAAAACGGAAAAATAATTTAAGGCTTTTATCTTATTTTTCTTCTTCCTTAACTTCTTTCTCCTTCAAAACTTTTGCTAAATCGCGAATTAGTTTTCTTACATATTCCCTCATTTCATAAACTTCTTTATCAGGAATTTCAGTTATTTTCTTTTCATCAGCAAGCTTTTTCATGTTTTCAATTTTCTGCCAAATGTCCCAGTAATAGTTTTCTATAAGCTTAGCATCGATAAATTCTTTCTTAAAATTTAAAGGAATTTCTTCTTCCTTTTCAGGCATCTTCTTCAAAGTTTTTAAAGCAGTTATTGCTGCTTTGTGCATAACTTCATAAGTTCTTTCCAAGATTTTTTCTTTTTTCCTCAGCTCTAAAGCGTTAAGTAAGCCGAACATTTTTTCAACAAATTTTTCTGCTTTATTTATCCATTCATCGACAAAAGCTCCGCTTACATCAGTTAATTCTTTGTGCTCAATCTTCTTCCTTATTTCAATAATTTCTTTTAACCATTCAGCATACTCTGGTTCTAAAATTCCTGGCTCAACCAAAAACTTTTTCACTTCATCATAAGCCTTGCTTGGAACAGGAGGAGCTAGTCCCATAAACATCAAAACTGCTTGGGCAGTGTTGAGCATAGCATAATAACAATCTTCAGCAAGCATTAGTAGCTTAACAGTTTTTGCACGCATTATTTTTTTGGGAGCACCTTCCATGTAACTTTCTATAGCCTCTCTTGTTGCAGGTATTCTTCCCATTTCTAAAAGCTTTTTTATTGGAGCAAAGAAGCCAGTATCGTAAATTGGTATTCCTTCCTTTATGAAATTATAAATTATAGGGTGAC
>JAWCMJ010000057.1:0-3860 GCA_039091285.1 Candidatus Aenigmatarchaeota archaeon | reverse complement strand
CCCAGCAACTATTTCCTGGAAATATTGCACTACAATTTACCGAGGAATTGCCCATAATTTTCCATTCACTCGTTAAAGTAGTGTTGGAAGAAAACCCTTCAAGCTCGCTTGTTCTACTTGAAGATTCATTTATGGATATACTTGAATGAGTTTCGTTTATTCTGTGGTAAAAATCAGCGTTTACGTTTGAGGAAGTACCAAGTGTTAGGTTATATTGCGTTCCGCCGTTAGGTAAACCTGAGTTGTTCAAAGCAGGTTTACCTACAGTTCCAGGATTAACCAAACCAAAGGATATACCTTGTTAGCTCAACATACTTGCTAACGTTAAAAGTTGTTGAATTGCTAACAGTATTTCCAGAAGTATCGTTTGCTGTAACATTAATAACCCAAGTTCCAGCAGGCTCCCCTCCAGCTAGAGTATAATTTTTCTCCCAAACAGAACAATTTTCACCACAAGCTATAGAAGTATTAGTCATAAGTTCATTTATCAAAACCAATGTTCCATTACTAGCGGTTAAGTTTAACCAAACGTATTGAACATCATTTTCTGTATCGCTAACGTTTACTCTTATTATAACTTTTTCGTTTATTTTGAAAACTGAAACCTCTACCAAAGATTCGTTAAGCGTTATTGGAACTTCGACAAAAGGAATAGCGTTTATGCTTACCAAAAAAGTTAATGAAAAGAATAAGACGAAAAATAAAAGCTTTTCTTTCATACTACTCAATTTTAATTATTTTTTCGCTCAGAAATATATTTGCGTTTTAAACTCCAATAAATATATGAGAGTTATCAGGTTATTTAACTTACAAAGTGAAAAGTAATGACTTGCATAACAAGACTAACCTTACAAGGTTTTAAAAGTTTCAACAAGAAGATTTCAATACCTTTACTTAGAGGTTTCAATATAATTTGTGGCCCAAACGGAAGCGGAAAATCAAACATAGTAGATTCTGTATGTTTTGTTTTAGGAAGAATTTCAGCAAAAAGTTTAAGAGCAGAAAGGCTTCACGAGCTTATTTTTCATGGTGGCAATGGAAAAGCTCCCGCTCAATATGCTTCTGTAACTTTGTATCTTGATAACTCAAACAAAGAATTTCCTTTTGATGAACCAGAAATTTCCATAACAAGAAAAGTTAACAGAAAAGGAGTTTCCATCTACAAGCTTCAGGGAAGAACTACAACAAGAGAAAAAATTCTAGAAGTTCTTTCTTCAGCAAGAATTAGACCTGATGGTCATAACATAATACTGCAAGGTGATGTCACAAACATAATAGAAATGAACCCTGTAGAAAGAAGGTTTATAATAGATGAAATTTCTGGTATAGCTGAGTATAATGATAAAAAAGAAAAAGCTCAAAGAGAATTAGAGGCAGTAGACCAAAAGTTAAAGGAAGCAGAAATAATAATTACCGAACGCTATGAAATTTTTAAAAGATTAGAAGAAGAGAGAAACGCTGCGATAAAGTATCAAACTTTACAAAAGCAATTACAAACTCTTAAAGCTTCCTTGATTTTTAGAAAAATAAAAAACTTTGAAGAAATGCAGAAAACTTTAGATCAGGAAATAGCAAAAGAGGAAGAAGAAAATAGAAAAGTTCAGGAAGAGCTTGAAAGGATAGAAGAAGAATTAGAGAAAAAAGAAAAAAGCATAAGAGAGCTTGCTGACAAGCTCATTCAAATTTCAAAAAAAGTTGAGGTAGAGAAAGAAATCTCTTACTTAAGAACAAAAATCCTTTTCAACAAGGATAAACTTGACTCAAACCTGAAAGAAATAGAAAGGTTAGATAGGCTAATAGAAAAGTTACAAGCTATAAAGGTTAGAGAAGAAGAAGTGCCAGCAAGCGTGAAAGCAATACTAAGTCTTAATTTAAAAGGAGTTTTGGGAACTTTGAAAAATTTAATTAAAACTTCGCAAGATTATCAGCTTGCTGTAGAGATTGCGGCAGGTCCTCATCTTAACGATATAATAGTAGAGAATGATGAAATAGCAAGCTTTTGCATAGACTACCTTAAAAGAGAGAAGATAGGAAGGGCAACTTTTATCCCTTTAAACAAAATTAAACCAAGAAAGCTTGAGGAAAAATCTTTCAGGATAAAAGGAGCTTTTGGAAGCGTTGCAAAAGTTATTAAGTGCGAGCAAAAAATTTTACCAGCTATAGAGTTTGTTTTTGGCGACACTCTTTTAGTTGAAAATCTAGAGGTTGCAAGAGCAATAGGAATAGGAAAGGTTAGGATGGTTACCTTAGACGGAGATTTGATAGAGAGAAGTGGAGCAATGACAGGAGGTTATCTTGTAAGAAAACATCCAAGAATAGCTGTAGAAACTGCTAAGGAAGAAGTTGAAGAATATCTTAAGCTTAAGAAAAAGCTTCAAGAGGAAAACGAAATTTTGAAAAATGAGATAAAAGAGCTTGAGGAAAAGTTGAAGAAGTATTCCCAAGCAGAAGAGACTAGGGAGATAATCGACCTTGAGAAAATTAAAGTAGATTCTGAGTTTGAGCTCGACAAGCTAAGAAACGAGAGAAAAAGAGCTTATGAAAAAAGACTTAACATTCAAACTAAGCTGAACAAGCTAAAAATCCAGAAAGCGAAAATTGAGGCTGAGCTTGAAACTTTAAAAGTAGAAGCTTTGCAGTATGGTGAAATTAAACCAATAGAAAAAGGAATTAAGGCTTTAGAAGAAGCTATAGAACAAACTGTTAAAGAGCTTAACTCTTTGGGAGCGGTAAACTTTAAAGCTATAGAACAATACGAGAAGTTTAAAGCTGAGTTTGACGAGTACAAGAAAAAGTATGAAAAAATATTAGAAGAGAAAAAAGCTGTTTTAGACATGATTGAAAAAATAGAAGAAAAGAGAAGAGAAGTCTTTAACAAATGCTTGAAAGAGTTGAGCGAAAAGTTCAACCAAATATTCAAGAAGATGACAGGCGGTAACGCAAGCCTTGAGCTAGAAAATCCTTTAGATTTAGAGTCAGGATTAATAATTCAAGCAAACCCCGGAGGAAAGACTTTACTTAACATAGATTCACTTTCAGGAGGAGAAAAATCCTTAACTGCCTTAGCTTTTATCTTTGCTGTTCAAAGCTATAGGCCTGCTCCCTTTTACATTTTAGACGAGGTTGATGCTGCTTTGGACAAAGAAAACTCAAGAAAAGTTGCTGAATTGATAAAATCTCTTTCAAAAGACGCTCAGTTTATCGTTATAACTCATAACGATGAGACTATCAAGTATGGAGATAGGGTTTATGGTGTAACCATGGATAGAGGAGAGTCAAAAATATTAGGGTTGGAGATGCCAGGATGAATCAAGAAGAAAATATCTTAGATTTAATTCTTAAGAAAGAAAGCTGGGAAGAAGTAATTTATCATATAGTAAGTATAGAAAACCTTAACCCATGGGATATAGATTTGGTTAAGTTGGCTGAAAGTTTTTTAAGATATATTCAAAAAATTCAGGAGCTTGATTTTAGAATTCCTGCAAAAATTGTTTTTGTTGCTGCAGTTCTCCTCAGACTTAAGGCAGATTATTTGTCTTTGTTTGAAGAGGAAGAGACTGTAGAAGAAGTTGCCAAGGCACAGCCTTTTGTTGACTTAGGTATAGACCCAAACTTAGTTCAACTAGGCTTGCCTATGAAAAGAATTCCAAAAAGACAAGTAACCTTAGAAGAGCTTATCGATGCTTTGAGAAAGGCTTTGGCAGTAAGAGAAAGAAAAATCCAAAGAAGAATTATGTGGAGAGCTAGAATTCAGGCTCAAATAAGCGAGGAAGACATAACAAAAAAGATTAATCATGTGATGAATGAAATTGATGAGCTTATGCAAAAGTTAAAAGCTAATAAAATAAAGTTTAGTCAAA
>JAWCMJ010000056.1:2302-3883 GCA_039091285.1 Candidatus Aenigmatarchaeota archaeon | reverse complement strand
GAGTAAGAGGAATGAAAGGAGTTTGCTTGCTTGGAGAAACTGTTGGGCTTCCTATAATTCCAGACCATAAAAGTGCAGAGGTTTTACTTAAAGTAATAACCAAGATACTTAACGTTAAAATAGATACTAGCAAGATAGAAAAAAAGATAAAAGAAATGGAAGATTTTATAAGGAAAATCGAAGACGTACAAAAAAGAGCTTTAGGACAACTGTTAAGACCTATGGAAAAACCAGAAAAAGAAGAAAAACTGAGCTACATAGGTTAACAAGATGGCAACAAAACTTTTAATTCCAAAGAAACAATACTTGACTTCTGGAATTCATATAGGAATGAAACAAAAAACTAAGGACATGAAAGAGTTTATTTACAGAGTAAGAGAAGATGGGTTAAGTGTCTTAAACTTAAGAAAGATTGATGAAAGGATAAGGATTGCAGCAAAATTTTTAGCAAGACACAAAAAAATTTTGGTTGTAAGTAGAAAATCTCCTGTCCAAGATGGGATAAAGAAATTCTCTGAAGTTATAGGAGCAAAGGTTGTTGTTGGAAGGTTTATGCCAGGAACTCTAACAAACCCAACTTACAATGATTTTTTTGAAGCAGAAGTTGTTTTAATTTTTGACCCTTTAATAGACTACCAAGCTTTAACAGAAGCTGTAAAAGCAAGAATTCCTGTTGTTGCTGTTTGCAATACAATAAACGAAACAAAGAACATCGACTTAATAATTCCTTCTAACAATAAAGGTAAAAAGGCTTTAGCAACTCTTATTTGGCTATTAGCAAGAGAAATTTTGAAAGAAAGGAAAGAAATAAATTCTGATACTGAGTTTAAGTACAAAATCGAAGACTTTTCAAAATAGTTAAACTTTAAGAACTTCTATTCCATTTTCCTTTATAATAAAAGGATGGATTAGGGTTGAATGCTTGCTTCTCCTCATTTTTCTTATCGTCAAAGTTCTTTGGTATTGTTTTGCTATGTAAACAAAATCAAGCTTAATTATTGTATCAACAACAAACTCTAAAAATTCTAGCCTGCTTACTCCCATCTCTGACTCAGGCACTTCTGAGATAAAAATTGAAGTAACCCCCCTTTCTTTAAGAGAATCTACAAGAGAAACAACCTCTGAACGAATCATGTACTTGTCCTTAAACATCATCTCTATAGCAGAAATGGAATCTATAACAACTCTTTTTGCTTTTATTTTATCTATAGCCTCAAGAATTTTTTGAACTATCTGGTAAAAGCCCATGGAGAGAACTTCTTTTTTCTCAACAGGATGCCATATTCTCTTTACTCTTAAAGGAAGCCAAAGAAGTTTATTCTTTTTTTCAAAAGGTTCAAAGTTCCAGCCAAAAGTTTCTTCTATATCTTTTTTTATATCTTCTACTCTTTCTTCGAAAGTAACATAAACCCCTGCTTCGTTTTTAAGCAAACCGTCGTACAAGAATTGGGTCGAAAAAAGGGTTTTGCCACTTCCTGTTTTTCCACTAACCATTATAGAAGAAGAACGAATAAACCCTCCTCCTATTAGCTCGTCTAAACCTTTTATTCCTGAAGGAATCCTTTCTGCCATAAATATTAT
>JAWCMJ010000056.1:959-2280 GCA_039091285.1 Candidatus Aenigmatarchaeota archaeon | reverse complement strand
AACCTTTTAGCTTCGCTAACTTTGAAGCAAAAGCTGAGTTGAAGCTAAAAGGATGAAACGGTCTGACAGGCTTGGGATGCAAGTTTGAAACGCTTAGACAAATGCTACCAAAACATAAGAGGGGCTATGGCTAGCACGCCTTTCCATCAAATTTATATACGTTTTAACGACTTATTTAATGTATGAAAAGGAAAAAGTTGGAAGAGTATAATTTTATTAAGCTGATAAGAATTTCTGAAGAAATTCTAGAAAGTCTTGAAGAAGAAAACCTTTATTTCTACCCAAACTAGTGAGAATATGGTTAAGAGAGAAAGGCTTTACATGCCGATGGGTGTAGGAGGTTTGTTGAGATATACTGAAGAAGAAAAGGAAGTTATAAAGATAAAGCCAGAGTATGTTGTTTATATTGTAATAGGAATAATTCTTCTTGAAATAATTATTAGAATCTTATTTCCTCTTTGATTTGAAAAAATTAATTTTTATTGGTTAAAAATAAATTAGTATGATTTGGCTAGGCCCAGCAGGAATTCCTACTGTTACCGAGGATAGAAGTACTTTTGGAGGAATAAGGAAAGTTGCTGAGCTCAAATTAAACGCAATGGAAATCGAGTTTGTGAGAAAGGTTTATTTGAGTGAAAAAACTGCAGAAGAGGCAGGAAAACTAGCTAAAGATTTGGGAGTAAAACTTTCAGTTCATGCTCCTTATTTCCTTAACCTTTGCTCTTCAAAAAAGCAGACATTGGAGGCAAGCAAAAAATTTATTCTTGATTCTATGGATAGAGCTGAAAAGCTTAAAGCTGAAGTTGTGGTTGCTCACTTAGCTTATTATTCTGGATTGGAAAAGGAAAAAGCTTTTGAAATCGTTGAGAAAGAAGTAAAAGAGATTTTTGAGAAAGCAAGAGAAAAAGGAATAAAAGATGTTTTGCTTGGAGGGGAAACAACTGGTAAAGTAAGTCAATTTGGAACTGTTGAAGAGCTTGTTAAGTTGAGCAAAAGAGTTAAAGGTTTTACCATAGTTTTAGATCCTGCTCATATATTTGCAAGAAATTGTGGAAAAATAGATTATAAGAAAATGTTTGATGAAGTTGAGAAATTAAAGCTTAAGCATATTCACATGCATTTTTCTGGAATTAAGTTTACTCCTGTAAAAGCAACTGGTTTTGGAAATGAAAAAGAGCATGTTCCTATTGATAATTCACCACCATTTGAACCCCTAGCAAAGGAAATTTTAAGAAGAAAAATAAACGTAACTATAATTTCTGAATCGCCAATCCTGGAGCAGGACAGCCTAAAAATGAAGAGAATATTTGAAAATCTTGGG
>JAWCMJ010000056.1:0-949 GCA_039091285.1 Candidatus Aenigmatarchaeota archaeon | reverse complement strand
CTGATTTCTTAAGGAGAAGCGTAAACAAAAAACCAAAGATAAAGCCGCCAACATGAGCAAAGAAAGCTATTCCACTTCCTATTCCTCCGAGAAAGCTTATTGTCCCGAAGATAAACTGAATGAAAAACCAAAGGCCTATGACTATAAAAGCTGGGATTCTAACAAAAGCATAGCCAAACCTAGTTAAAACTTTTTCTCTTGGAAAAAGAAGAATGTAGGAACCTAAAATTCCAGAAATTGCTCCTGAAGCTCCTATCGCAGGAATTTCTGATCCTAAGTTTGTTAAATAGTGGAGAAAGGTTGCTCCTAACCCAGAGAGAAAGTATAGTAAGAGGAATTTTATTTTTCCTAACTTATCTTCAACGTTATCACCAAAAATCCACAAGTACCACATATTTCCGAATATGTGATCTATACCACCATGCAAAAACATCGAAGTAAATATTGTTGCTAAAGAAGAAAGAGAAATAAGAGAAAATTTTGAAGGAATAAACCCATATTTTAAATAGACTTCTGGAATTTGTACAACTTCTCCTTGGATATTATACAAAACTTCTGCCGAAAATAAACTCCAAATGAAAATCAAAATATTTGAAATTATTAGAAGAATTGTTAGGATTGGAAAAGTTCTTCTTGGAGCTGAATCTGCATAAGGAAAGAACTGACCCTTTCTATTTTTAAGAATCATAGTATTAATTTAATTTTTATTAAAATTAAAATGTTAAATTTTTTTGCATTTTTCAAATTTTGGAATATTCCATACATAATTTATAAATACTTTATAGAATATTCTTAAATTATGGAAAAAACCTTTGAAGAAATGCTTGAAAGCGTAAGAGTGAAAAAAGTTTCTCAAGTTACAGCAAAAGTTTTTGAAATCATCCACTCCAGATGGCCCACAAATCCCTTAGAAGTTGCTGAGATTTTGGGAGACAAAGGAAACAAGAAA
>JAWCMJ010000055.1:0-3998 GCA_039091285.1 Candidatus Aenigmatarchaeota archaeon | reverse complement strand
TCCTGGCAATATCTTTAATCTCCTGAGGAGTTAATTTTGGATTGAGATGTGATATGGTTGTTTCATAAAGGCTTCCAACCTGTTGATAAATTCTGCTAAATTTTTTGTCAAGCTCTCTCTTCTCTATCTCCGAAAGAGAGTAAGTAGTTTCGGCAGATACAAAGAATATGAAGATTATTGTGCACCCTATACTCTTCAAAAATTTCATATCTTTATATTATAATTTGAGGCAATTTATATGTCATTATTTTGATACACCAAATTCCAAAATTTTTTTTCTAAAGAATTCTTCAAGCAGTATAGCCTCTCCAACACTTTGTAGCAAATGCTCTTCCTTTACCCCTTTGCTACTAAGCTTGCCTAACTTTATGTCAATAGGGATAATTTCATCTTCCTTTATTCCAATAATATCTGGTGTTCCGGTTAAACCAATCTTAAAAGAGCAAAGTGTTTTTTCTGTGAACAAATGCTTAAAACTTTCTTCACTTAAAAGCTCGTAAAACCTTATAATAAAATCTTTCAAACTTTCTTTTGTTAAGTTTGTTTTTCCTTCATACTTTCTTAAAGCACTTTCAACACAGTAATCGATAACATTTTCTATAGGTCTTTTCATTAGATTTTTAATAAAAATGTTTAAAGCTAGATGAATTACCTCTCCATCCCAACTCTTACCTCTTTCTTCTTTAAATTCCTTAGCTAAAACAATCTTTTCTAAAAAAAGTCTTCTTGGACATTGGTAGAACTTGCTTACTTCTAAGGGAGTAACAAAAAGTTTTTTGTTTTTACTAGATATGAACTTTATCTTCCTTGCGATTTCTTCAATATCTTCAATTTCTTTTTTTACTTTTATTTTCCCTACCTTGCCTTCAATTTCCCTTCTTTTTTCAAGTTCTTGTAACATTATGAAAAGAAGGTCAGAAGAGCCAACATTCTTGGCAATCATTTTAATTAAAATATCTTCAAGCTCAACTTCTTCCTTTAAATAAAAGTTCAAAATTTGTACAATTGTATAAATGTCTTTATTTTTAACTTCAATTCCAACCTTCATTTAAACCACAGAATTATTTTTTAGAGACCCATTTTAACTTTTTTGAGTCTCTTCCTAAAAGGTAGTTTTTTTCGCACTTTGAGCTACAAAAGTAAAGGATTTCTCCGCTATTTCTTACAAGCATTTTTCCTTTGTTTATCTTGAAATTTCTGGTACAAAAACTGCATCTCATAAAATTACCTTTCTTCCATCTTTGCAGCAGTTTCCATCTCTGTTTCTCTAAGCATCAGTATATCTCCAATTCTTACAGGACCAATAACATTTCTTGTTAAAACTTTTCCTTTATCAGGACCTTCTAAAACCTTACACCTTACTTGAGTAACCCCTCTAACTCCAGTCCTTCCTAATATCTGTAAGACTTCTGCAGGATAAGCATCTTTAGCCATTTTTACCCTTTAATTTCTGTAATTCTTTCTATAATTTCTTTTAAACTTTCTTTTGCTTCCCCAGGTTCAACTATACAAATAGATGCAGCAGCAACGTCTATTCCAGCAGCCCTTCCAAGTTCTTGTTTGCTAGGAACGTATACGTAAGGAATTCTTTTTTCTTCACATAAACTAGGAAGATGCATCACAATTTCTTCTGGCTCAACATCTTCTGCTATTACAACTAACTTTGCTAAACCTTTTTCTACAGCTTTTGTGGTTTCGTTTGTCCCTTTTTTAACTCTTCCTGTGTTTTTTGCAACCTCAATAGTTTGCAATACCTTATCGCTTAACTCTTTTGGCACGTTAAATTTAACATAGGCTTTCGGCATAACATCACCTCATGCCACTATCAAATTCTATACATATTACAAGGTTTATATACTTTTTGTATTTTAACTTTAATCAGTACTATTTATGAGCAAAAAATAGGACTATTTTATCTTTACTTACTTCATCGACTCTAGCAAAACCTATTCTCTGAAGTTGAATTATTTCATCTTTCTTCACGTTTCTAATTTCTGGTTCTGCTATCCCTTTTTTAATCTTACCGTCAGGCATAACTATTTCTACGTTGAAGTTTGGTTCAGAAACCCATTGGATTTTTTGAACCTCCATCCTTATTTTTTCACTGATAAAATCTGCATTTTTCTTTAGCTTAACAGAAAAAAGATTTATTAGTCCAACTTCTTTATTCCTGAATTTCTTCAAGTCATTTTTTTCAACAAATATTTTATCAGTTTTTACAGGCAATGTTCTATAACCTCTTTCAGGAAAATCAGGATGCAAAGGAATTTTAACTTCTTTTATTTGAGGAGCATTTTTCACAGAAATTTTTTCAGGCTCCAAAACTGCAAAGTATCTGTTTGCTTCTGCATCAATAATTTTTCTATTTTCAGCATAAAGAATTTCTGCAGGTACAGTAACATCAGCTAAGCTTAAGCCCATGTTAAGTATAAACTTCCTTATGGCTTCTGGTCTAATTCCCCTTCTTCTTAAAGATTGTAAGCTCCATGTTCTTGGGTCATCCCAACCAAAGAATTCCCCTCTTTCTATAGCTTTTCTTGCTTGTGTTTTACTTAACTTCATTTCTTTTATGCTTAACAAACCATAATGAATGAAAACTGGTTTTTTAAGCCCTAGTTTTTCCCATATAAATTATTCAACCATATCTTCTATCACAAGATCTTTCCCTCTAAGAATATGAGTAACTCCTAGAAGTTGATCATCAACAGCCCAGCTAAATTCAAGAAGAGGCCAAACTTTATACTTATTGCCAACTCTAGGATGCTCTCTTTCCACAATTCTAAAAAGAACTCTGTCCCTAAAAGCAGGGTTTGGATGTTTCATGTCGGTTTTTAACCTTAAGACAGCTTCACCTTCTCTATATTTTCCTTCCAGCATTTTTTTCCATTTCTCTAGATTTTCTTCTTCACTTTGATTTCTATGTATGCACTCTTCTCCCAAACTTCTTTTTTTTCTTAAAGTTTCAGCATCGCATTCACAAACATAAGCTAAACCTTTTTTGATTAGTTCTTCTGCATGTCTATAAAAAATTTCTAACCTATCAGACTTATAAAATGTTTCATGCCAATTCACATCAAGCCATTTCAAACTGTCAACAATCATGTCATAAGCTTCGGGCAAGACAAACTTCTCTTCTGAACCTATAGTGTCGTCTATAACCAGGAATAGTTTTCCTTTATATTTTTTCACATACTCATCGTTAAGTATAACCATTCTAGCATTTCCTATATGTAAAGGACCAGAAGGATAAGGAGCAAGCCTCATAACCACTTTACCGATTTCAGCGCTAGGTAACGGAGGTAATTCTTTTTTCTCAACTTTTGGTTTTTCTAATTCAACTCCAAGTTCCTCCAACTTCTTTTTTTGTCCCTCCAAACTTAAAGAGTTAACCTCTTTTACGATTTTCTTTATTTTTTCTACCAATTCTTTCCTTTTGTCCTTTAATTCTGGTCTTTCTGCTAGAATTTTTCCAAGTACAGCATCAACTCTAGCCTTTCCTCCATACTTTACTGCGTTTATTAGACAATGCTTAAGTATTTCATTTTCCATAACTATAAAAAATAAAAATAAAAAGAAAAAGTTAACTGAGACACCAGTTTATTGGCTTAGCTTTTTGAAGTATCTCTTCTAGAGAAATATTGTTAATTCTTAGGGTTTTTTGTTCCTCATTCCTTACTTCTTCCCTGTTTCTTATTATCAAACCCTTCCACTCCCCTTTTACTGGTCTTGTTTGCTCTCTAACTTCCTTTCTGATTTCTTTTTGAACTTTGCCCAGACCAGGGTTTGCTTGAACTACTTGTTCGCCATACTTGCAACAACAACTAAAAGCGATTAGATAATTTTTAAACTCTCCTACTGCACTCTTTTTCCAACCAAATTTCTGGATAAGTATGGTTAAAGTTTCTCCGTCTTCACTTTGATAGAAAAATACTTCTGTTCCTTCTTCTTTTTGTGTTAGATTTCCAGCTTCTCTCTTTTTATAAATTTCGTCGCCTACT
>JAWCMJ010000054.1:1422-4076 GCA_039091285.1 Candidatus Aenigmatarchaeota archaeon | reverse complement strand
CTTTTTAAAGTTCCTGGTGATGCGATAAGAGGGGGAAAAATTTTAGATATAACAACTGGAAGGTATAGTACTAATGGGGTAGAGATTTTAATTCACTTTTTAAACACAGGAACAGTAACAGTTTCAGCTATTGCAGAAGAAGTAAAAATTTTTGATTCTTCCGGAAATCTTGTTAAAACTTTAACTTCTTCTAAAGAAAGAGTTAAGCCAAACGAGAAAAAACTCTTAACATCCTTTTTATCTTTCGATGGGATTAAAGAAGGAGAGTATAAGATTTACGCAAAAGTTAACTTTGTTTCAGGAAGCGTGGAGAAAAATTCAACGATTAAAATTCTTCCTTATTTACCTCCAACCATACCTCCAAAACCCGTTGAGTTTCATTTATGGGTTTTAATCCTTGTTGTGGTAATTATAATTATAATTGCCTATAGGTTTTGGAATGAGGAATAAACTATTAATTTTAGTTTTAATTTTAATAGTTTTTATAATCCTATTTCTAGGAAAACCCGAACCAAAAAATTTTGTTGAAAACATGACTTATGAAAAAACTTCAGATTTGTTTTTTACTTATGAAATAACAAAGTACCCCTCTAACGTTGAAATAATTCCACAAGAAGAGAAAAAAATAAAAGTTGGACTTGTTGTAGATTACTGGAACCTTAACTTTGGGATAATTCCAACAGGAGGAAGTTATGGAAGAAGGCAGGTTATGATTTCAAACTCAGAGAAAGAAAAAGTAAGGGTTTACTTTAAAGTTTACGGAAGCATCAAACCTTTAATAAGTTTTAGTAAAGAGAACTTTATTCTTTTACCAGGTCAGAATGAAACTATAACAGTTTTTCTTAACACTACTAAAGAGACAAAACCAGGGAATTATAGTGGTCAGATAGATGTCATAATTAAAAAATCAAAATTCAGCTTTATTCCAATCTAGGTGAAAAATATGAAAAAAATGGCTTTAGCTTTAACGTTTTTTTTCTTAATCGTTATTTTAGCTTCAGCATCTGTTGTAAAAGTTGGAGTCGAGAAAGAACTTAAAGGAAACATTAGTGCTGTTTTTTTTGAGGCTGAGAATGGACTTTTGAAGCTAAACTTAGAATTTTTTAATAGCGGAAGTATAGCTTATAGAGCAAGAGTAAGTTTTGACGTTATAAATTCTAGTAAGGTCTTTTTCACAGGCTGGAGCAAAGAAGAAGTTTTAATGCCGGGAGAAGCAAAGAATTTTGAAATATTCTACTATTCAAGAAAAACAGAAAAATTAAACGGAAGAGTAAGAGTTTACTATGGAAATGAGATTGTAGAAAGAGAGTTAGAATTTAATTTAACCAGTGAAAAACCCTACGAGAACATTTTTCAAGTTAAGAATTTTAGGGTCTATGACGATTACATAAGGTTTGAAGTTAAAAGCAGTAAGTCTACAAAAGCAATAGTTATACCAAAAGATTACATGCCTGGCTGGATTTTTGAACAAAAGAAAGTAGATTTAGAAGAAAAAAAGAATAAGGAAGTCATCATTCCTTTTAAACCTCAAGTTTGGCTTTCTCATAATATTTTAATAGAGATTGTTAGCGAAGATGGAAACTACTATTACTCGAACTCTTTTAACTTAGAAAAAGAAGAAGGATTAATTAAGTATTTGCATCTTTTGACAGATAAACTAAGTGTTATTTTCAACCTCTAGCCATATGAAGTTTTTTGTTTCCATATGGCTGACATGTAAAGAAATAATATGGTAAAAAAATAAAATATAATTGTGGAAGAAGGTTTTGAGGAAAAAATTCTTTCTTTGCTGAGTAGGAACCTTATGTCCGTAACTCAATTAGCTAACACTTTGGGAATAAGTAAAGATAAAGTTTCTGGCTATCTTGAAAACCTAAGGCAACAAGGAAAGCTTAACCTTTTTGTTGTTGGTAAATCGAACATTTACACTTTAAAGCAGGAAAAGACCTCAAAAGCAGTAGGAATAATTTCTGGTAAAGGCGGGGTTGGGAAGACTGTTGTTACAATAAATTTGGCAGCAGCTCTTATGAGTTTCGGAAAAGATGTTATAGCTATAGATGCAGACATAAAAATGTCTGGTTTGGGTTTGCAACTTGGCATGTACTACTTTCCAGCGACCCTTAATGACGTTTTAAATAATAATATAGATATACTAAACGCAGTTTACATTAACTCTTTGGTTCTAGTAGACTCACCTCCTGGTTTAGATTTGCACACGCTTGAAGTGATAAAATCCTGTAAGGAAGTTATAATAGTAACCTTACCAGAGCTACCTTCCGTTGTAGATGCTATAAAAACAATAGAAGTTTGTAAAGAAGTAGGAACAAAACCTATAGGAATTATTGTGAATAGGTACAGGAAAGAGAAAGAGCAGTTGAATTATAAAGAGATTGAAAGCTCTTGCGAGCTTCCTGTTCTTGGGGTTATACCAGAAGATAAAAACATAAGAAAAAGTATTCATAAACAAACTCCTGCAGTTCTTCTTAATCCATACTCTCCCTCTTCGATAGAATTTAAAAAAGTTGCTGCAAGACTTTTGGGCTTTAAATATTCTGCTCCATTTTTTCATAAAGTTAGAGGGTTTTTTTGGGGATTGAGAAAATGAAAAAAATTGGTTTAATCTTTTGCTTTTTCATGTTTATATTTTTTTTAGG
>JAWCMJ010000054.1:0-1412 GCA_039091285.1 Candidatus Aenigmatarchaeota archaeon | reverse complement strand
TGCATAGCCAATCAGTGTGATGAAATTTTAATTTCAGTAAATTGTAGTAATGCTCTTGAAGTTTCAGGAAGAATAGAAGAACCTATACAGATGAATCTAGACTTTACAAAAGACACTCTTTTTAGGACAAAAATTCCAAGCTATATACTTGAAAATTCTTTCAAACCTTCACCTTACAAGATAAGTATAGTTTGTAAAAATGAAACAGGAGAATTTTCAGGTTATTTTAGTTTTTATGTTTCTAATCTTGAAGCAAAAATAGAATATGCAAGCAAAAGTTATTTGGGTGATGAAGCAGCTATTCTTAGTCTTTCAGCTAAAAAAGATGGTTTAGCCTTAACTCCTGAAAACATAGGATTTAACGTCAAGCCAATAAACCTTAAAGGTTGGTATTTTTCTTCACCATTTTATTTTCTAATATTAGAAGTCCCAAACGTTACAGGAAGTTATAACTTTGAGGTTTTGACTAATATTTCTGTTCCTGGCTATAAAAACAAGCAAATAAAACTAGAAAGTAATTTAGAGGTTAAACAACCCTTAGATTTTAGCATCTCTTTAGATAAGACAGAAGTTAAGCTAGGAGATAAAATTACTCTTACAATCTCTACTTTAGAAAGAGGTGAACAAATTCTAATCACAAAAGATTATTTAACTGTTAAAGTTGGTTCAGTTCAAATAGATGATATAAACTTATACTCTTCGGGAAGTGTTTTCAAGGCAGAATTCCAAGTTCCTGAATTAACTCCAGGAGAATATGAATTAGTAGTTACGCTTAACTATAAAGATTATTCAGTAACGCAGAAAAAAACAATAGGTTATGTTTTACAAGCTTCTGGGAAGATAGCAGACTTAAACAATCAAGGAATAGCTACTGAAATAAAATTTTTAAAAGACGGACAAGAAAAGAAAAAATTTGTTACTGATAACTCAGGCTCTTACTCTGGCTTTATAGTCCCAGGTAATTATGATTTGCAAATAATTTTTCCTCAATCAACTCTTTATCTCTACAGCGTTTCTGTTGACGGATTTGACGACCCAATAAAATACTATTTCTTTGATACTGACATAGAAGGAATAAAAATTGTTGGTCTTTTTGTTTACGAGTTCAAGCTTGATTATTCAAAAGTAAAAATTGTTATGAAGTATGATGAAAGGAAAGTAGCTAACGAAAAGGACTTAGTTGTTTACAAGTGCAGCGATTTTAACCCATCAACCAAGATTTGTAACTCAGAATGGAAAAGTCAGACTTTAACGATAGATACAATAGGAAATACGATTACTTTAGAATCTGATAAACTGTCAGCTTATGCTGTAGGAACAAGAAAATCCTTGATTTTAGACTTTAGTCTTGATAAAGCTTCTTATGGTTTAAAAGAAACAGTAAAAGTTAGAGGTTTGGTGAAAGACGAAAC
>JAWCMJ010000053.1:0-4198 GCA_039091285.1 Candidatus Aenigmatarchaeota archaeon | reverse complement strand
TATGGAAACAGGTGGGCAAGTTCTCAATCTTTAAGTTTAGCTTTTTCTATTTTACATCAAGGAGGTTTGTGCAATGATTAACTTTAAATCTATAGAGAAAAAATGGCAAAAAGTTTGGGAAGAAGACAAGGTTTTTGAGGCAAACGCAATCGATAAAAAGACAAAATTTTTCTTAACATTTCCTTATCCTTACGTTAACGGTAGTATACACATAGGAGCAGCCTTTACTGCTTTTAGAGTTGACTCTTATGCTAGGTTTAAAAGAATGCAAGGTTTTAACGTTTTGTATCCTCAAGGGTTCCATGCTACTGGTGAACCTATCCTTGGAACTATAGAAAGGCTGAAACAAAAAGATAAAACACAAGAAGAAACTTTCAAGCTTTACAGAGCAAAGAAAAAAGATATAGAAAATTTTGTGAAAAAAGGCCCAGAATTTACAGCAAGGTTTTGGATGAAGCGCTGGATAGAAGATTTAAAGCTCGCAGGCTTTTCTATTGACTGGAGAAGAACTTTCATAACTGCTATAACTCCCACCTATTCTCGCTTTATAGAGTGGCAGTACAACACCCTAAGAAAAAAGGGTTATGTTGCACAAGGAACGCATCCAGTAATTTGGTGTCCAAAATGTGAAAGTCCAACAGGAGACCACGACAGATTGGAAGGGGAAGGTGAAAGCCCTACAGATTTTATTTTGATAAAGTTTAAGCTCGACTCCGGAGAAGTATTACCTTGCGGCACTTTAAGGCCAGAAACAGTATTTGGAGTAACAAACGTTTGGGTTAACCCAAACGTAGATTACGTAAAAGCAAAAGTTGATTCTGAGGTTTGGATAATAAGCAATGAAGCAAAAGAAAAGTTAAGAGACCAACTCAAAAAAGTTGAAGTTTTGGGAAAAATAAAAGGTGAAGATTTAATAGGAAAGTACGTTGAAAACCCAAAAACAAAAGAAAAAGTCATAATCTTACCAGCAGATTTTGTTGACCAAGATGCTGCTTCTGGAGTTGTTATGTCTGTCCCGTCCCATGCTCCTTATGACTGGGTCGCGTTATACGAATTACAAAAAAACCATGAAAAGGTTAAAAAATACGGAATAGAGGAAGAAGTTAAAAGGATAAAACCAAAGCCTATCATAAAAACTCCTGGATTTGGTGAAAACCCAGCTATAGAAGTTTGTGAAAAGTTTAAAATAGAAAGCCAGAAAGAAAAGGAGAAGCTTGATGAAGCTACAAGCATAGTTTACAAAAAAGAATTCCACCAAGGAGTTTTAAAGGAAAACTGTCAAGAATACTCTGGACTAAAAGTTTCTGATTGTAAGGAAAAACTTTCAAAAGAATTTTTGGAAAAAGGAATTGCGAGTATAATGTGGGAACCTACAGGAAAGGTTGTTTGTAGATGCGGAACAAAAAATCATGTAAAAATTTTGGAAAATCAGTGGTTCTTAAAGTATTCGGATTCGGGATGGAAAGAAAAGGCTTTAGAATGCATAAGAAGAATGAAATTCTATCCAGAAGAAATAAGGTTACAGTTTGAAAAAACAGTTGAATGGCTAAAGGATAAAGCATGCACAAGAAAAACTGGTTTAGGAACAGAATTGCCATGGGATAAGGAATGGAAGGTCGAAACACTTTCAGACAGCACAATCTATATGGCTTACTATACTATATCAAGAATAATAAACGAGAAAAAAATTCCTGCTGAAAAACTTACAGACGAAGTTTTTGATTACGTTTTTTTGGGAAAGGGAAACTTGGAAGAAACAAGTAAAAAATCCAAGCTTGAAAAAAATATTATAGAAGAGATAAGAAAGGAGTTTGAATACTTTTACCCAGTTGACTTGAGAAACTCTGGAAAAGACCTGGTTCCAAACCACTTAACTTTTTACGTTTTCCATCATGTAGCAATATTTGAAGAAAGGCATTGGCCAAAAGCAATAGGTGTTAATGGTTACGTCAACGTTTTTGGAACAAAGATGAGCAAGTCAAAAGGAAATGTTATTCCGTTAAGAAACCTTGTTGAAAGGATGGGTTCAGATTTGGTTAGAATAAACATAATCGCCTCTAACGAGGGTTTGAACGACGCTGAATGGAGAGATGAAAGCATAGAAAGTTATTCTTCAAGAATAAGGTTTATAGAAAAACTTGTTGAAAACATAAAAAGGGCAAAAAGAAAAGAAATTAAGAAAATTGATTTGTACTTACAAAGTAAAATTCAAGAGCATATAAAAAATTCTACTGAGAATTATGAGGAGATGAAGTTTAGGAGTGCTGTTCAACATTCCTTCTTCAATTTCACTAATGACCTAAAGTGGTACGTTGAGAGGTGTGAAAAAATAGAAAATTGTAACCAAGAAACTTTAAAGTTTGGGTTAGAAACTATAACAAAACTTCTTTCTCCTGTTTTGCCACACTTATGCGAAGAATTTTGGAAGAAACTTGGAAAGAAGAGTTTGATAGTAAAAGAAAGCTGGCCTATTTATGAAGAAAGAAAAATAGAAAAAAAAGTTTTAGAGTTAGAAGAAATTTTAAAAAAAACCATGGAAGACATAAAGCAAGTAGTAAAGCTTGCTGGTAAGAAGAGAAATTGCTATCTTTACTTAGCTTCTCCACAAGAATTTGAATATTTCAAAGAGGCAGAAAGTTTCATCTCAAAATCCTTTAACTTCAAAAAAACTCTTGTTTTCATGGCTTCTGATGAAAAAAGATACGACCCAGAAAATAAAGCAAGCAGAGCAAAGTACGGAAAGCCTGGAATCTATCTCTGTTAAAAAATGAGAGCAAAAGTTTCTATAAAGGCAGCTACTCCAAGGATGAAAATAGAAATCAAAAGAAGCCTAAAACTGTCAAAAACTATTAACCAAAAGTTCTTTGACTTCCTTCTTGTCACAGCCATAGAAATCAAACCTCCAGAGATAGCACCTATGAAAAAAGCTAAAAATTCTAAGCTACCGTGAGGAAGAAAAGGCAAAGCTGCAACTGGTAATGCCTTTATTCCTCCTATTGTTTTTGCTAAAGAACCTATAGCTGCTGCTAAAACTGAAGCGTTCCAAGAAATTATAAAAATAGCACCAGCACCAAAAAGAAAAGAAAACAAGAAAGATAAGAACATTACCCCAACGTTGTTGAAGAAAATAGCTTGGAATGTATCAGCAAAAGTCGCCTTACCTCTTATTGCGTTTATTGTATCTATTTGATCTTTAAAAAGCCTATAGCTTGCTTGTTCTGGAAGAATAACGTAAGCTAAGGATAAAGCAATAACTATTCCTGCAGAAAAAGTCGCATAAATTTTTATAATGTTTGAATGTCTTTTTAGAAAGGATTCTTCTCTTTCTATAACTTCTTCTTCCCTGGCTTCGTGATATCTCATCAAGTTAAACATAAAAGGAGTTGCAGCAATTGTTATCAAAAAGCTTGTCATTAGTCCTACTGAAGATTCGAAGATTATCGAAGCTATAAAAAGACATGCTAAGGAGATTATTACTCCGTTAACCATCATTATCCATGGACTTTTTATCGCTGATTTCAAAGGAACAAGCCTCTCAAGAACCATAATCTCTAAATTTAAATACGTTAAAAGAAAATAAATTTCTTAGCATGAAGATAAGAATAAGCAAAACCTTTATTGCTACTTTAGTGATGATTTTTCTAATGTTAGGCTCTAGTATAATCATAGGAATTGAAAATTTTCTTAACCCAACAGGTTCTGCGATAAAACTTCCTGAAAAAAATATAATAGATTATGAGCTTGGGATAAACGAGGAAAAATATCTTTTGGAGAGAGGAGTTACTATAGTTAAAGCTTATTTCCCTAGAAATTGTGTGGATTGTCTAGCAATAAAAAATTACTTAGAAAATTTTGTTAATCAAAATTCAAACCAAGTTTTAATGCAAGAGCTTGATTCAAACTTGACTAAGATAGAAATCAGAAGTTATAGGGGGAGAGAAGTAATAGAAAACATAACTCAAGAAAAAATTTTTGAATCTTTTTGTGATTTGATGTTTCAACCCCCTTCTGACTGTATTTTAAAAAGTTTAGGTTAATAAAATACCTATAAATGCTACTATTACTCTAATAGTTTCATTTCTTTCAAAATAATTTTTTTAATAAAGATTTTTAACATGAAAGTATGAGAATTGTTGGGATAGACTTGGCAGGAAGTGAAAAAAGAGAAACGGGTTTTTGCATCCTTGATGAAAATTTG
>JAWCMJ010000052.1:0-4219 GCA_039091285.1 Candidatus Aenigmatarchaeota archaeon | reverse complement strand
TTTTTCCGTCAAATAGGGGTAACGCAAGATTTTATGTGGGTCCATTCTCTTCACCAATTTTGTTCAAAGCGGATTTTGTCCATATAGTTAACCTTCCTCCCATGCCACCAGGAGCTAAATTCTCTATAGATAAGTTTTCAACTCTACAAACATCTGTCCCAAGCAAATTTTTTGCTGCTTTTGAAATCCCTTTATCCTCAGTTATAACTATAAGAGGTCCTCTTTTAATTTTATATTTCCTTCCTCTTGCCTTTCCCTTTCCTGGTCTAATCTTTTTCTTCTTTATTCTTTCTATTTCCTTTTCCAAACCAATTTTTTTCAAAAATTCTTCTAACTCTTTTGTCTTCTTTATCTCTTGAACTTCGTCCTCAACAACTATCGGTAATTCTTTTAAATTTTCAATTTTATGCCCTCTTTTTAAAACAAGTTCCTTTATTGCAGTAGCAGCTATTGCTGATTTAATCGCTTTCATTTTCTCTTTTTTGTTTATTTTCTGAGTCCAAATTTTTTCAACCTTTGGAGGATGAGCTTCTCTGCCCTTAACTGCCTGTGGAACTAATCTTACACGCCACATTAAATGAGGAGAAATTTTTCCGTGTAAACGAGGCATTCTTGCCATCTCTCTGTTCATCATAGTCCATCTTTCTCTCCTTACTCCATGATAATGGGCAGAGCTCCTTTTTCCAGCCATTACATCTGAACCATAAGGCTGTCTTTTCTTGCTCTTTACAGCTAAAAAAGCTCTTAAAATCAAGTCTTCTCTAACTTTCTCTTCAAAAATTCTTGGTAGTTTAACTTTTTCTTTCTGATTCCCTTGTAAATCAAAAACATTTACTTCCATTATCTCACTTCATTGTATTTTGCAGATATACCTTTAAATTTCTCCACAGGATATTTCTTTTCATTCTTTTCAATTTTATCTTTAACTATTTTATAAACATCATAACCCAAATCATGAGCTAAAAGAAAAGCTCCAGTAAAAATATCAGCCAACTCTTCCTTTATTTCTTTTTCCTTCTTTTTTACAACATTCTCAAGTTCATTTCCCCTTTTCCATAAAAATATTTCAAGAAGTTCTGCAGCCTCTACAGAAATACTCATAGCCAAATCTTTAAAACTATGGAATTTTTTCCAATCTCTTTTTTCCCTAAACTCAACAATCCTTTTTGTTAATTCCTCTATTTCACCCATTTTCTCACACTATAACTTCTTTTAGCTCTATAGGCAAAAACTTAATTTTTGATGGTCTAATAGAAGACCTTATCATTATTAACCTTTTTTTTGGTCCAGGAATAGAACCTTCTATAACCACATAGTTTGAAGTTATTAGTCCATACCTGTTAAACCCTCCTTTTGGGTTTATTTCTTTTCCACTCTCTCCTATTTTTAAAACTCTTTTGTTAATTTCTGTCCTTCTTTGAAACCCTAGCTGACCTGCCTGAGGAACTGTCCATCTTACTCTAGCAGGAGTTTCTGGACCTAAAGTTCCTACATGCCTTAGTTTCTTTTTTGCATGCCTAACTTGAATTTTAACTCCAAATCTTTTTACAGGCCCGGCAAAACCCCTTCCTTTTGTTACAGCAATGACGTCAACTAGTTCACCTTCTCTTACAAAATCTTTTATGCTTATCTCTTTTCCAAACAAATTTTTTGCGAATTCGAGCTTCTCTTCTGCTTTCCTTCCTCCGACTTCAACCTCAAAAACTTCTGGTTTTTTCTTTCTCAAGCCAGAAAGTCTTGGTTGAGTACAAACTATTAATCTTACTTTAGAAATTTTTTCTAAACTTTCTTCTATTTTTTCTAAACTTTCTTCTATTGGTTTAATTTTCAATTTTCTTTCTAAATCCTTTGGTAAATCTTTTGTCCAAGCTTCTTTAAAAACTCTTTCTCCTTTTTCTGTCTTTTCATAAACTCTTATTCCAACAACTTTAAGAGGTGGACAATCAAGTATAGTTACAGGAACAGAAACCTCTTGACCGAACGTTGGAGAACCTTTCTTGTTATCAACAATAATAGCTTGAGCCATGCCTGCTTTATAACCTGCAAAAGCAAGTAGCTTAGGTTTTTCAAACTCTGGATAAGTTTTAATAGAAGGGTAAATTCTTTTAGCTCTTTTTCTCGGATAAAAGGCTAAACTTCCTCTTCTTGGTTTACCTTCTTTTACCATTTTTCCACCTTTTTTGATTTTATAATCTTACATAAAAATAAATAAAACTTTTATTTAAAACAATAAATTTATAACTTGAGAGATGAATTTAAACTATGGAAGACTGTGTTTTTTGTGGTATAGCTAAAAGAACTATAGCTTCAAACATAATATATGAAGATAATGAATCTATAGCTTTTCTAGACATAAACCCAAGAAGCAGAGGGATGAGTATAGTTATTCCTAAGCAACATTACCAAGAATTTGACGAAAATGTTGAGCTCTCGATAAAAGTTTTTACTTCTGCTTTAAAAGTTGCAGAGATTATTAAAAAAAGCTTGAGACCAAGACAAATAAACTTCTCAATAATCAGCTCAGAAGTTGTTCCCCATTTTCATGTAAGAATCTATCCTGTTTTTGAAAAGGAAAAACCTATAATAGAAAATCAACCAATACCAACAAGTGAAGAAGAAATTAAAAGTATTGCAAACAAAATAAGAGAGTTCATCCCTGAACAAGAAAAGGTCGAGAAGAAAAGCGAGGAAAAAGAGGAAAGAACTAAAGAAGAAACTTACTGGATAAGAAGAAAAATAGAAATGGCTTAGTGGAAAGAAGGAGTTATTCCCAAGGAAAGGAGTTTAAGTTTTGTTTTGTTCCTTATTTCATACTCAGAAAGAAAAGGATATTTTATGTGCATTAACTCATGCTCTATAACTTCTTTTTCTTTATACCCATAAAGCTCAGAAGATATTTCTACTATTCCTTTAAAAGGCCAAGCCCTTCCCAAAGCCCCTCCCAACTTTTCTCTTAATACTTTGTAAATTTTTATTCCATACATGTTAAAAATTTTGAATTTTAAGTTTATATTTTTTTTAACGTTAAAAATTAAGAATAACTATTTAAAAATAAAGTAGATTTTTATTTAAGAGTGAAATGAAACTTTATTTTGCCTCGATGCATAGGGAAAGAGAGTTTACTGAGGAAGTTTTCAAACCAATATTCAGTTATATTTCAAAAGATGAAACACTAGATAAAGTTTTTAATTCCTTTGAAGTTCTTTATCCTATAAAAATCCCTACGTTAAAAGATTTAGAAAAAAGTAGAATTTTAAAGAGAATTTTTGAAGAACCTTATGGGGATAGACTTACCAGAACTTATACCTTACGATACATAGAAGAAACTGTTAAGAAATTAGAATGGCACAAGCTTGAAGGTAGAATACTTATACTTACCGACGTGAAGCTCTCTTCTTATACACCTTTTGATTTTGAAACTTTCAAAAAAATCTCAGGAGCGGTTGTAAGTAATAATACTGTCGTAATTTCTAGTTTTGAATTAGAGTATGATTTGTTTATGATTTATAAAGAAGCCAAGCATGAAGTAGCACATACTTTTGGCTTGGGAAACTGTAAAAACGACTGCATAATGAATCATACAATAGATTTCAAAAAAAGGAGTTTAAGGTATTGTCTTGATTGTAATAAAACTCTTCTTTCGAAAATCCTAAACAGTTAGAACTTATTTTAAATTATGAAAGTTTCTAACTATTAATCTACTTAAAGTTAACTCTATTATAGAATGAAAGTTTTTGTTGGAACTTCAGGGTGGATGTACAGTTGGAATTTGGAAAATACGCTAGAGTGGTATATAAAAAATTCTGGACTTAACTCGATTGAATTAAACATGTCATTTTATCGTTTTCCCTTTCCAAACCAAATTAAATCTTGGGCCTCAAAAACTCAAGAGCTTAACCCAAGTTTAAGATGGAGCATTAAAGTTAACAGACTAATAACTCATGTATTCAAATTTAACGAAAAAGCGTTCCAACTTTGGAAAAGGTTCAAAAGCCTTTTTCAACCCCTGGAGAAAAACATAGACTTCTATCTTTTTCAACTTCCCCCTTCGCTTACTTCAAAATTCTCAGAAAATGTTGAAACTTTCATTGAAAAAACTAAATTAAAAGAAAAGTTTGCCTTGGAAGTAAGAAATAAAGATTGGTTTAAAGAAAAAACTATAAAATGGGCTTCTAAGTTAGGAATAACTTGGGTAAGCGTCGATTCTCCAGACTTTCCT
>JAWCMJ010000051.1:0-4238 GCA_039091285.1 Candidatus Aenigmatarchaeota archaeon | reverse complement strand
GTTTAATTTCTTTCACTTCTTTCTTTTCTCTGAACCTTGTAGTTATTATTTTATTTTTAACTTCTTTGCTTCCTATAACACAAATTATAGGAACCCATTCAATTTCTGCGTCTCTTATTTTTTTACTTACAGTCTCTTCTCTGTCATCTATATCAACCCTTACGCAGTTTTTTTCTATGTCTTTAGCAATTTTTTCAGCATCTTTCAAGAATTTGTTCGAGACAGGAATAATTCTTACTTGTGTTGGGGAAAGCCATAAAGGCAACTTAGGAATTTTTCCTTTTTGTTGTTCTGAGTAAGCTTTTTCAAGAAGCGCGTATATACATCTCTCTATAGCACCACTCGGCGAACAATGAAGAATTATAGGATGCTTTTTCCTTCCATTTTTATCTATGTAAGTTATGCCGTATCTTTCTGCGTTTTCTACATCGATTTGATCAGTTGAAAGGGCGGCTGCTTTGTTGAGGTTATCAACAAAGTTGAACTCCCATTTCAAAACAAAATAAAAGAATCTTTCTGGCCACATCTCTACAAGTACAGGTTTTCCAAAAAGTTTTACGAGAGAAAGAACAAAATTTTTATTTTTTTCGTAGAAATCTTTTGTAAACCTTATTGCGAGCTCATAATCTTCTTTTTCCAAACCTATTTCTTTTAGAACTTCCATGCAAAGCTTAAACCTTACCATAAACTCTTCCATGGCTTGTTTCATGTCTTCACAAATTGCATGAACATCAGGCATTGTAAAAGCCCTCAACCTCTTTAAACCAACAACTTCTCCACTCTTTTCCCTTCTGAAGCTGTACCTTGTTAGCTCGTAAATTCTAAAAGGTAAATTTTTGTAGGAGATTTGTGCATCTTTACTCATTAAAAACTGTCCAAAGCAAGCTGAGAACCTAAGAAAGAGTTCTTTATCTTCAGATTTAACTATGTACTGTCTTGCTGGAAACCTGTTCAAATAGCTTGCCAAAGCTGGATGCTGAAAATCGTACATTATTGGTGTTTCTACTTCAGTTCCTCCGTAATCTATAACCTTTTGAGTTACAAAATTCTCAAGTAAAGATTTAATTAATCTACCTTTTGGATACCACCTTAAATTTCCTGGGTCAGAACCGCTTTCATAATCAGCTATTTCCAACTTTCTCATAAGAATAACATGAGGAGGAATTTGTTGTGATACTCTTACTTTACTTATCTCATAATCTGCAAATTTTTTAAGGTTTGGGTTTTTTGTGAAGTCAAAATTGTTTACTTCCGTCATTTTTCCTTCAGGTGAAAGGATAAACCAGTAAGATTTTATTTTTTCTTCAGCTTTTATAGCTTCTGAGACCCTTTCTTCTTTTTCTAAACTTATAACTCTTAATTGCTCTGCTAAAGGGTGACCCTTAACTTTGATTTGCAAAGCTTTATTCCAACCAAAAGGTGCTCTAAATGTTTCTATTCCAGATTTTTTTGCGTATGTTTCCATTTCTTTTATCACTTTAAGTGCATTGGTTGGTTTTGAAATGGTTGGGCTAAGATGGGCAAAAGGATAAATTAAAATTTTGTTTGACTTTATTTTTTGAAGAAAGCCTTTAACTTCATCTATAGCTTTTCTTCCTGTTTCTTCATTATCTCCTTCTTCAACGCACGTTAACAAAACGAGAATATCTTCTAGTCTATACTTCTTTTTTTCAGATTCTTCTGCTTGTTGAATTTCTTTTTCTATAGGCTCATACTCTATAAAGTCTGCGTGTAACTGCAAAACTCTCATTTTATTCCCTTTTCAATTTACTTCTTCCTAATTTTTCTCTAATAATTATTTTTATACCCTGCCTTTCTATTAATTCTAATTTTTTATTGCATCTTTTGAAAGCATATTTTTGCGTTGAGATTATTATATTTCTACATTTCTTAAGCGTGAATTCTAACATTTTCTTGCTTAAAAATTTTTGGAAATGCAAGGAGCTAATAAAATATGGTTTAAATAAATCAGAATAACAATTAATGACAAGCTGTTTCTAACCCACCTTTCATCTCACTCACTTAATTAAATTGGGTAGATAAATTAAAATACTTTTTCAATGTTACATTTTTTAATTATTATTCTTAAATTATATTCAGAGCCCCGTGGTGTAGCGGTCAAGCATACGAAAAAGAGTATAAGGCTCTGGTCAATAGGAAGAAACCTCGTGACAGCGGTTCGAATCCGCTCGGGGCTATTTGAATAACCACATTTAAAGCTTTTGGAAGAAAAAAACGATTTTACATAAATTTTTTAACAGTTTTGATTAAAATTAAGAAATCAAGACTTAAATTCTAAACCCAATTCTTTTGCTCTTTTTTTCAAGTATTCGATTTTGTTTTGCAAGAACTTTGCTTCTCTTACACTTTTTGCTCTAAAAAGAGCGTTTCGAGTTTCGTATAGCTGCTCTTCTATCATTTCTATTTCTTCAAAATTTTTTCTCATATGTTACCATTTATTAGTGGTATTATTTAAAGATTTCGCTACTAAAGAATAGTAATTATTTAAAATAAAAAATTAATCCAATTATATAGTTTTTATGGAAGATAAACTGCTAAGGGAAATTATAGAAGAACTAAAAAAGGAAAAGATTACAAGAGAAAAGGTTTGGAAAATAGTTAAAAGAATTTGTAAAAAGTATGGAGTAAAAAAAATACCAACAAGCGTACAGATTTTGCAGGTATGTAACAAAGAAGAAAGAGAAAAACTAAAAGATTTACTCGTAATGAAACCAGGAAGAACTGTATCAGGAGTTTCTGTAATTACTGTTGTACCAAAACCTTCTAGTTGTCCTGGAAAGTGTATTTACTGTCCAAGAGGTGAAAACGCACCTCAAAGCTATGTTGGATTGGAGCCTGCTATTCAAAGGGCTATTCAAAACAATTATGATCCATTTTTTCAAGTAAATTATAGGATAAGGCAATATTTCTTGATGGGTCATGAGATTGACAAGGTTGAACTTATAATAATAGGCGGTACTTTTCTTTCTTTAGAAAAAAAGTATCAAGAATGGTTTGTTAAAAGACTTTTTGATGCTTTGAACAAAAGAGAAGCAAAAAGTCTAGAAGAGGCTATAAGGCTTAATGAAAAAGGAAAGATAAGATGTTCAGGGTTAACTATAGAGACAAGACCAGACTTTTGCTTTGAAGAACATATAAATCAAATGCTTAAGCTTGCAACCACAAGAGTTGAAGTTGGTGTGCAATCCATTTACCCAGAAGTTTTGAAAAAGACAAACAGAATTCATTCGATAAAGGATGTTATAAAAGCTACACAACTAGCAAAAGATTCTTGCTTAAAGTGCACTTGGCATATTATGCCAGGTTTGTTTACTAGTTTTGAGGAGGATTTAAATCAATTCAAGAGAATTTTTGAGAATCCTGATTTTAGACCAGATTCCTTAAAAATTTACCCTACTCTTGTTATAAAAGGAACAAAACTTTACGAAATTTGGAAAAAAAATGAATACAAGCCTTTGGAAGAAGAAGAGGCAGTTGAACTAATAGCAAAAGCTTTAGAGTATGTTCCGAAATACTGCAGAATAATAAGAGTTCAGAGAGACATTCCAGCTAGCCATATAGTTGCTGGTGTTAGAAAAAGCAATTTAAGAGAACTTGTGGAAAAAAGGGCAGAAGAGTTAGGAATAAGTATAAAAGAAATAAGGTATAGAGAGGTCGGTCATAAAATAAAAAGAGGGGTTAAAGTAGATTTTGATAGGATTAGGCTTTGCAGGTTTGATTACGAAGCCTCAAAAGGAAAAGAAGTTTTCTTAAGTTTCGAGGATGTAAAAAACGATGTTTTGATAGCTTTTCTAAGGCTTAGGATTCCTTTTAAGCCATTTAGAAAAGAAATAAACGAAAAGACTGCATTAATAAGAGAGCTTCATGTTTATGGGCCTCTAGTTCCTGTGGGTATGTTCAAAGAAAATGCTTTTCAGCACAAAGGTTTTGGAAAAAGGCTTTTGGAAGAGGCTGAAAAAATTGCTAAAGAAGAATTTGATAAAAACAAAATTGTTATAATAAGTGGTGCTGGTGTCAAAAGGTATTACTATAATTTTGGCTATAAACCAGAAGGAGCTTATGTTTCAAAACTTTTATAACAGAGTTAAGTCATTAAAAGAGAAAATTTAATTATGGATTTTTTCGAGCTTGAAAATATTTTGTATAAAGAAGAAAGAAACTTTGATTCTAAGCTGGCTGAAAGTTTGGTAAAAATAGCAGAATTTTACTGGGAAAAA
>JAWCMJ010000050.1:0-4297 GCA_039091285.1 Candidatus Aenigmatarchaeota archaeon | reverse complement strand
GATATAAAAAAACTGGAAAGAAAGAATTAAAATAAAAGCAAAAGATAAAAATCGTTTACTAATTTTCATACTCTTTTTCAAATTTCGACCAATCAATATAATTATAACATGAAAAGAAAAGTCAAGTCTTTTAACGTTCATTTTTATTTCTAAGTTAATGTTTTCGTTTATGTATCTCCCAGTTTCAAGCAACGTTTTGCCAGGAGTTCCTTCTAACTGGAATGAAGTAAGAATAAGGCTGCAATCTTCTCTTGAATAAAGCCTTCTTATGTATTCAACTATTGGTCCTCCAGAAAGCATTCCGCTTGTCGAAAGAATTACACAAGGTTCTTTTAAAATTCTTTTTCTCATTTTTTGGCTTTTTACATATTCAACCTTTTCTAAAGCCTTATCTAAGCTTTTTGGGTTTTTTAGTAAGTTATTATACTTGTTTATTATCGTTATTGCTTTTTTTGCCATTCCGTCTATAAAAACAGGGTAATCTATTCCGTAGGAATCAAGGATCAACAAAATTTCATCTATTCTTCCAACAGCAAAACCAGCTATCAAGCAAATTCCATCCCTCGCTAAAGTTTCTCTTACTGTCTTTATAAGCTCTTTTTCTTGAGATTTTCTTTCAGGATGGTCTCTATCGCTATAAGTACTTTCTGTTATTAAAATACTTGGGTTTGGTATGTCCAAATCTGCCTTTTTTACGAGTCTAACTTCTGTTGTGTTAAAATCACCGGTATAAACTAAAGTTTTTTCTTTAAAGTCAAGAAAAATCATGGCCGAGCCTGGTATGTGGCCTGCATTAAAAAAAGTTATTTCAGCCTTATGGACTTTAAATGTTTCTCTAAAATTTACTGGCAAAAATTTTTTTACAGTTTTTCTAACGTCCTTCTTCTTGAAAGGAAGCTCAACTCCTTCTTCTCTACTCACTTTTATTGAGTCGAGTAAAAGTAAATCTACTAGTTCCTTGTTAACGTTCAACGAAAAAATTGGAAAGCTAGAATTTTTAAAAAGAATTGGTATTCCACCAGAGTGGTCTAAGTGAGCATGAGAAAGAAGCAAAGCGTCTGGAACTCCTTTTATCTGTAAAGGGAATTTTGGCGGAATCTCCTGAATTTTTGTACCATAATCTAAAAGAATTCTTTCTATTCCGGTATCTATTAAAACTCCAGAAGCTCCTATTGTGCTCAAAGCTCCTAGGAAATTTATTTGAATCATAGATTAATTTATCTTAAAGAAGTTAAAGTATTTTTGTTTTTTAAAAATCGCTATTCATTTAATTTATGAACAAAAACTTTTAAAAACTAAACAAGTTATAAATAATAGGTTATGGAAGAAAAAACTTCTGTTTTACAATGCCCTGAATGTGGTAATAATAATATAATAGCAGACTTTGAGAACGGAGAGTATATTTGTAGGGGTTGTGGACTTGTTATAGGAAAAATTTATAGCATGGGGCCTGAATGGAGAGCCTTTGACAAAGAACAAAAAGAAAAAAAAACAAGGGGTAGTCCTACAAATTATATGACCCCTGAAACTTTTGATACGTCTTTTCGATATTCTGATAAGGATGTCCGTGGAAAACACTTAACAAAAGAAAAAAAAGAAATGTTTTATCGACTTAGAAAATTGAAAATAAGAAAGAATTTAAGTTTAATGGTTGGTTTGAGTGAAATAGATAAAATAGGGTATCGTTTAAAGTTACCAAAACTTACTATAGAAACTGCTTCATCAATATTCAAAGAAATTATCAAAAGAAAATTATTACAAGGGAAAAAAATTGAAGCGGTGGCTTCTGCTTGTTTATACTTTGCATGCAGACAAACAGAAACACCTAGAACGCTTAAAGAGATCTCTGAAACCTCAGGTTTTAATAAAAAGTATATAGGAAGAGAGTATAGGTTCATAGTTAAAAAAATGGGATACAAACCTCCAGCCCCACAAAACTACTTCAATTATGTTTCTAAAATAACTGCTGCACTCAATTTCTCTCTAGAAACAGAAAGACTAACGTATAAAATATTCGATGCTGCTAAGAGAACTGGTTTAACAAAAGGGAAGACCCCCCTTAGTTGGGTTGGTGCTTCGGCTTACATGGCTTCTATTCTATGTGAAAAAAAAATAACCCAGAATGAAATAGCCAAAACAATAAAATTAACACCAGTCACCTTAAGAAATAGATATAAAGAGCTTTCAAAAGAACTTTTTTATATAATCAAGCTTTAATTTTTTTAAAACAAGTTATTCGAAATCTATTTAACTTATTTCAAAAAAATAAAGATTATGGACATAGAAAAAAAGCTTGAGTTGATAAAAAGAGAACCAACAGAAGAAATAATAACAGAAGGAGAATTAAGGCAATTGCTTGAAACTAACGATAAACCAGAGCATTACATAGGTTTTGAAATTTCTGGGATGCTTCATTTAGGAACTCTTATAATTTGTGGTTATAAGATAAACGACTTTGCAGAAGCAGGAGTAAAATGCAAAGTTTTTCTTGCAGATTGGCATAGCTTCATAAACAATAAACTGGGAGGAAACTGGGAGAACATTAAAAAAGCTGCAAAATATTTTGAAGAAGGTTTTAGGTTTTTCTGCCCAAAAGCTGAAGTTGTTTTAGGCTCCGACCTTTATCATAATAACGATGAGTACTGGAAAGACTTGGTAAAATTTTGTAAGAAAACTAGCTTATCAAGAGTAACTCGATGCCTAACAATAATGGGAAGGAGCGAAAAAGAAAAGCTTGATTTTGCTCAGTATATTTATCCTCCTATGCAATGCACAGACGTAAAATATTTGGGAGAGGATTTACCGCATGGCGGAATGGATCAAAGAAAAGCTCATGTTTTATGTAGAGAAGTTTTTCCAAAGTTAGGATGGAAAAAACCTATAGCAATTCATCATCACCTATTAGCTGGTTTAGGCAAACCCCCTGAAGTTAAATCAAAAGAAAAATTAGATAGAGTTATAGCAGCAAAGATGAGCAAAAGTAAGCCCTGGACTTGTATATTTATTCATGATAAAAAAGAGGAAATAGAAGAGAAGCTAAAAAAGGCTTGGTGTCCAGAAAAAACCGTTGAGGGTAATGCTGTCCTAGAAATAGCGAAATACATAATTTTTAGAGAAAACAAAACTTTTGAAATCGAAAGGGAGAAAAAGTATGGGGGAAATATAGTCTTTGAAAGTTATATTGAACTGGAAAAAGCTTTTAGAGAAGGAAAAATTCATCCTCAAGATTTGAAGTTAAGTGTTGCAAGGGAGCTAGACAAAATAATTAAACCTATAAGAGAGCATTTTGAAAAACCGGAGAATAAAAAGTTGCTAGAAGTTTTCAAGGAAGTTTAAAATTATTGAATATGAAAAATTTAGATTCACTTAATAAAATTTTAACTAAAGTTATTTTAAAAAGAAATCAAACAAAATACTTTTCTCTTGTTAAAAAGTAAAAAACTATTCCCATTAAAATAACAAAAACTCCGTTAAAAATTATTAAAAAAGGGAAGTGGAACAGCAAAAACATACAAAAAATACTTGCTATTAAAGAAGGCAAAGGAGTGTTTTTCAAGTTAAAAGGAACTTTAAAACTTCTTGAGATTTTTGGTTTTATCCATCTTAACACTATTACAGAAATGTTTACCAAGTAAAAAGTAAGAATAGTTAGGAAATTTGCGATTTCGGCTGTTGTTTTCAAGTCCCTTATAAGAAAAGTGCTTAAGATAGAAATAAAAGCTATAAAAAGAATTGCAGAGCTTGGAGTTTTAAACTTTTTTGAAACTTTGGAGAAGAATTTTGGTAAAAGTTTCTCTTTGCTTAAACCATAAACAAGCCTTGAGCTTGTTATTACTACCCCTAAAACTGTGCTAATAATCGAAATTATTGCACAAACCCAAAGAAACGATCCAAAATTGCTTCCAAACTTAGTTGAAACTGCATCAACCAGAGGAGCTTCTGAAGTTCCTAGAAATTCGGGCTCCAGCAAATTTGTAAGTGCAATAGAAACCAAACAATAAATTAGAGTACAGATAAGAATTGAAAAAACTATAGCTTTTGGTACAAACTTTTCTGCGCTTTGTGTTTCTTCCGCTTGTGCAGGAATAAGTTCAAACCCAGTAAAGGCAAAGAAGATTAAAGAGGCAGCATAAAAGATATTAGAATCAAATCTAACGTTTAATAAAACTTTTGTTTCAGGTTTTAAGAAAAGAATTCCAAGAACTATTACAACTATTAAACCCAAAATTTCTGCTAAAGAAAAAATTATTGTAACGCTTACTGATTCTTTTACTCCAAAATAAGAAACAAAAGCAGA
>JAWCMJ010000005.1:13374-15957 GCA_039091285.1 Candidatus Aenigmatarchaeota archaeon | reverse complement strand
AATCTCATAATCTAAATCATCGCAAGATTTAGGAAAAACATACTCTATTATGCACTTTCCTTGCTGAATGTAAGGTTTTAGGTCCATCCCAAACTGTAAAGCTTGTGTAATTATGTCTTCTGCTGGCTCTTCCAAAGTTATGTAAACTACGTTCTCTCCTTTTTGTAAACCACACCATATATATTGGGTTGAAAAAATAGTTTTTCCTGTTCCTGTTTCTCCAGCTATTAAAACTGCTGAACCCTTAACAAAACCTCCTTCTATTAGTCTATCTAGACCTGGGATTCCTGTTTCTACTCTTTCAAGCTTTTCCTCTTTTGTCTTTTCAGAAACTTTTTTTTTCATCTTTTTCTTCATCAAATAAAATTTGTTTTTTTGAGTTAATAAATTTAAAAAAAATAAAGAAAAAAATAACTTTGGTACTTTTCTTCTAAAGTTTTTACTAAGTTTTATGATTCTACAGGGCCTGCAACCTTTGCACTAAAGTCGTGAGAAACTCCTGCTGTTGTTGTGTAGGTTCCTGTTATATCTATGTTATAGCAATCACCTACAGCGACATAATCTGTGTCACCACCCGTTATCTCTAAACTTATACTCACTGTTTCTCCACTCTTAAGTGTTGTCTCTGCGCTTGGCCAATTTGCCGAATCACCTGTTTGTGCTACTGAAAATGTAAGACTATTGGATGTGAAAGTTATGGCATCTGCCATACCATTTGATAACTTCATTTGAATTTTATTGCCATTATCTATTTTAGTTACTTTTATATATGCCCTATCAGTTGAAAATCCACCTGGAACTGTTACTTGAGTTCCTGTCCATCTGCATGGTTTTGTTAACTTAGTCCTAAAGCATACAAAGCAGCTACTACGATTATCACTATTAGTATAGCCCATCCATAAGTCATCAAATACTCCAAAGCAGTTTGTCCTTTTCTCATTTTCTCACTAAAATTGAATTTCTTTTCTTTAAATATAAGCTTTATGCTGGTAAGAAAAACATACTTGCAAGCATATATCTCATTCCAATAAAAACCAAAAGCCCAATAATCATCAAAGCAAAAACAAACTTTATTCCTGCCTTTTCTTTTCCTGCTTCTATCAAGCCAATTATCAACCCACCAAAAATTGTTGTTATAGTAATTGCAGCAATAGAAAAATTAAATACAAACTGAGGAGAAATGTTGGGAGAAGCAAACTTCAGCACACTTAAACCAGCAACGCCAGTAGTCTCTGGCATCTCTATCTCTGAGCTAACTCTAATTATCATCTCTACCAAATGAGTCGAAATAGAATAAAGTAAAGGTGCACCAATTGCTACCGCAAAAAGAATAAACATTCCATACATAGCAACGTTTGCTCTTACTTCTTTTCTTAAGGATTGGGTCTGTCTTGCATCGTCTGCAGTTTCATCAAGCAAAGTAGCAAGCTCTCCTCCTGAACGCAAACCTTCAACTATTAGTCTCATTGCCCTACTCAACATTTTTGACTCTATTCTTTTAGGAACTTCAAGCAAAGCTTCTTCTATAGTTCTTCCTGTCAAAGCTTCCTTAGCTGCTCTTTTTATCTCTATTTCCAAAGGTCCGAACTCTGGTCTTGCAGCCAAAAGTAAAGCTCTATCTGGAGTTATTCCAGCTCTTATGTTAGCCGCCATTAACTGCAAGGCATCTGGTAAGATTTCTTCTACAAAAGAAGCTTTTTGATCAGCCCTAAGTATTAAAATTGCGGTTTCAACGAGAATAAGAACAAAGAAAAGACCAACAAAAGCTAGTAAAAAGAAAATGAAAGTTAAATAACCTATCAAAAACAAAGAAAGACTTATTATAAAACCTATCAACAAATTGAGCAAAAAAGTAAAGCCTATAAAAATGTCGGGACTTATAGTAATTCCTGAACAAACTAGCTTTTTTTCTATGTATTCTTTGTAGCCTTTCGGCATCGCTCTTCCTATTTTCTTGTAAATTCTAAAAAAACTAATCATCTTAAACCTCCATGCTGGGCCTTCTGACTTTTATTAACCCTATGAACATATACTGAAAGAACACAAGAAACGCTAAACCAAAGTATAAAACTAAATCTAAAGGAAGTATATTAAGATTAAAGAAAGAAGAAAGTATTATTAGAAAAGTTATTCCTAGAGTTGGGATAATAACTGCTAACATTAGATAAGCAAGAGCCATTGGATTAAGTTGAGCTCCGTATTTTCTAATCTCTATTCTTTGATCTATGGCTAAGCCATTAACTATTTCTCTTAAAGTTGTTGCTATGTCGGAACCTGCTCTCATCCCGTTAACAAGCTGCCAAATAACCCTCCTGAAATAAAGTGAAGGGTTTCTCCAAGACATAGCTTCTAGTGCATCAATCTCTGAAACTCCAGCATTTATTTCCCTAACTGCCTCTTCAAATTCTTCTGAAATCAAACCATAATCCCCTGCAGCAACAGAAACCATAGCGTTGAACAAGGTAACTCCTGACCTAACTTGAATTAGCAAATGTCTCAAAGCATACAGTAAATCCTTTTCCAAGAGTCTTATTTTTTCTCTCAAAATCTTTTTTGGATAAAAGACAACATAATAAAAAACAA
>JAWCMJ010000005.1:12066-13289 GCA_039091285.1 Candidatus Aenigmatarchaeota archaeon | reverse complement strand
TGTTGGAGTAGGAAAAGCTCCGGGTAAAATTCCAATGAAAATTGTTATAAAAATCATAAGAACAAACCAGAATAACGCAGTAAAAATTGCTAAAGCTACGTACTCTCTTGGGTTTAAGTTTATCTTTACCTGTCTAAGCTCATAATTTAAAGAAGGAAAAAACTTTGTCATCTCTTTGCTTATTCCAAAAAATTTTCTTGCAAAATTTAAAGCTGTTTCCGTTTTAAAAGGAATTAAAGGAATTCTCAAGTTTTCAACTCCTTTGCTAAATCTCCAAGCAACTTCTCTGGATTAATATTTGTTTTTATTAAACTTATTATTTTTTCTGGTTCAGAATAGTATTCAGAAACCACAAAACCTACAGTATTTACTGTGTTTATGTTGTGCCTAACCATCCAGTCAATAACAGACTGTCTTTCAGCTAGTTCTTGACTTATCTCTTGGTCTGTCATTCCTGTATAAAGCTTTAAGTCATCCATTATTCTCATGCTTGCCTTGAAAGGAATTATCTCATCTTTATCAGCTCTCCATCTAAATAAAGTATTAAGTTGAACTCCTCTTTCGCTTGGAATAATCTCTGAAAGCTGGAAAACTCTTCTTATACCCTTTCTCCTATCTCTATGCATAGCCAATATTATATGTAAAGCCTCAAGAAGCATCTCAGGAACGTTTATAGGTGGATTAACTAACCTTCTAACAGTTTGCTCAGCGGTATCTGCGTGTAAAGTTGAATAGACCGAATGGCCTGTATGCATCGCCTCGAACAAAACTTCTGCTTCCCTTGCTCTTCTTATTTCTCCTACTATTATTCTGTCTGGTCTCATTCTCAACGCATTTACCATCAAATCAAGCATAGAAACTTCACCTTTTCCTTCAGGGTTTGGTTCCCTTGTTGTTAGAGGAATCCAGTGTAAAAAATCGGGCAACTGAATTTCTCTTGTGTCTTCTATTGAAACTATCCTATGGTTTGGAGGAATAAAGGTTGTTAAAACGTTCAGAATTGAAGTTTTTCCTGTAGCAGTTCCTCCTGAAACAATTATGTTCATCTCATACTGAATTGTTAACCAAAGCAAGGAAGCAACTTCTTTATTTATAGTGTTGTTTTTAATTAAATCAGTTATGGTCCAAGGCTTTCTTGCAAACTTTCTTATTGTAATCGTATTACCTTTTGTTGAAATTGGGAATAAAGTCGCGTTAACTCTATCTCCTGTTGTTAGATGTGC
>JAWCMJ010000005.1:10151-12056 GCA_039091285.1 Candidatus Aenigmatarchaeota archaeon | reverse complement strand
GGGGTTTAAACTTGTTATCTGCCTTCCTACCTTTCTTCCTATCATGCTAGCATAATTGTAAATTTCCAAATCACTCTTGATCACAACGTTTGTTTTTAACCAACCAAATTTTTTATGATAAACCCATAAAGGCTCTTGAGAGTTGTTTATAACAACCTCTTCCAGGTTTTCATCCTTAAGCAAAACCTCGACTTTCCCCAAACCTAACATTTCATGAACTAAAGTTCCTGCTAAAATTTTTTTCTCTTCTTCTGAAACTCTTGGTAGTTGCTTTTGAATGAGCTCTAAAGATTTGGAAAAAAACCTTTCTTTCAATTCTTCCATAACTCTTGGGTCAAGAATTTCTTGCGCCTTTACTCCAACTTCTGTTATAAGTCTTTCTCTTATCGCAGATAAGATTGCTATAGTTGCTTCTTCAAACTTTGGAAGGGAAACTTCATAAATAGGAACAAACTCACCTTCAATTTTAACTATATTGACCTCTGCAGGAACTCCTTCTGCAACGATTTTATAGTTATCTAAAATCTTCATTTCTTCCACCTTAGCTCAGGCTCACCTATAGCAGGATAAAAAATTTCAGCTAGACCATGGTCTTCAAGAACCTTTGCCCATTCTTCTATAGTTTCTTTACCAACTTCAAACATTTTTTCTAGTTCGCTAAACTTTACTCTCTTCTTTTCTTTTATAACGGCAAGGATTCTGTCGATGTCAGTTTCCATCATCGTAGGAATCTTTTCTGTTACACTTGAGACCTCAGCTTTTTCCGTAGTAACAATCTTTTCTGGAACAGCAGACATCATTTTAGCTATAGATCTTATTATGTCATCCCTTGATATTATTCCTACTATATTATTTTTCTTGTCAACAACAGGAAGTCTTCTAACCTTGTATAAAGTCATTAACAAAACTGCTCTATCTAAACCATCTTCTTCGTTAGCAACTATAACAACCCTTTTCATTATCTCTTTAACTTTTGTCATGCCCTTTTCCTTCAAAACATTCCCATCTATAGCAAGTAAGTTCTTTTTTCCAACAAAATCTAAAATGTCTGCTTCTGTTATAATTCCAACAATTTTTCCTTCTTTAACAACAGGCATTCCAGAAATTTTTGACTCTATAAGAATTTTTACTAGTTCTGCTATGGTTTGTTCAGGCGAAATAGTAATAATTTTTTTTGACATTACGTCTTTTACTTTAAGCATACTTATCTAATAATTAATTTGATTTTTTAATTAAAATTTAGCAAGGATTGAGGAAAGGATTTCCAAAAAGCTGGTACTTCATAAGACGTTGTTGGTCATCAACCTCGTTATCAATCCTAAACCAGTTTTGAATATCTTGATGGTTTAACCAATAGCAACTTGGTTTAACTGAAGAGTTCCAATAAAGGAAATCTACAAGAGTTCTGTTAGTTTGAACTGTCAAGCCTAAAGTTTTCAATTTTTGAACGTTAACAAAACTTTCTAAACCTATTAAATTTGAATCTTTGTAGTTTGTTACAAGGCTTCCTTCTAGCCTGTCCAAAAAGCTTGGTCCATACAATGAAGGATGGAAGTACCCATTTTCTGTGTCGTTAGCAAGATTCTCAAAGTGATAGTTGTTTGAAGCATCTTGATAAACATGGTTATTTTCAAAAGGACATCTCCAAATATTTTTCTTGTACTTTCCTTGAGTATACAAAGGAGCTAAAGGATCTTCTAAACCTTCAATAGAAATCAAAGCACTCTTTTGTCCACTTCTGTAAATTCTTATTGTTTCTGTTTTATCTGAAATGTTTATCGTGAAGTTTATTTTGAAAAGGATGTTAAAACTGTCATAAGGCTTTATTTCTATTTTGCTCGTGTTAAGCTTAAAGTTAAAGATTTTTATTGCTTTTTCTTCTATTTTTTCCATCCAGTAGTTTAT
>JAWCMJ010000005.1:0-10141 GCA_039091285.1 Candidatus Aenigmatarchaeota archaeon | reverse complement strand
TCGTTTCTGCTTCCTTCTAAAGTACCGTTTTGAGCAAGCTCATTAATTTTCTCTACAGCTTTTCCTGTAGGAAAAGGCTTTCCTCCTAAAGTTATGTTATCCACAGCTGCTATCAAAGCTCTTTTTGCTGAAATTCTTAAAGCCCTTTCTATATCATCTTCCACATTTTTTGCGAAATAATGTAGCTGATCAGAAATTATTTTTTCTCCTGTGTCTTTTCTTAAGAAATTGGAAATGTTGATATAAGTTACTAGGATTGTTATTACTGAAGCAACAAACAAAATTGAAATTATAGTATATATTAAGCCTTTCATGCCCACACCTTTATTTCCAAATTGGCTGGACCCCAAAGTGAAGGAACTGCTGCGAGAAACAGAGTATCGAACAAAATTTCTGGTGTTATCATTATATCTATCGGGTTGTTTTGTGTTCCTGGCCAATTGTTTCTGTCAAGAGATAAAGGATCTTTTGGTAGTTGAATACCAATAAAGTTTAATTGGTTAAGGAGCATAAGAAAAGCATAATCTACTGCGTTATGAGTAATGTTTAAATCTTGAACTCTTCCTAAAGTTGAATTAAATTTTGGGAGATTTTTTCCTATAGTTATTACGTAAGAGCCTTCTGCACTTCCGTCATGGTCTCTATCGTAGAAAACAGTTATGTTCCTTCCTTCTACATAAGAAAAGACTGGAGAATAAGGAGTGAAAGATTTTAAGCTTCCCGTATATATTACCCTATCCATAGAAGAACAAACTCCACTAATATTAGTTGGAGATAAACCCAAAACAAGTCCAACAGTATTGCTTTCACCTGGTTTTATGTAGCTAGGAGAAAAATAAATGCTGAAAGGGTCTCCAAGATAAGGATATTTGTTTCCAAAAGAATCCAAACTCCAAACATTTTGCCATTTATAAGCTGAGTTGTTAACATAAACTCTTCTTGACCAAAAATCAGAAGAATAGGAAGTTCTTGTTATGTCTAAAACCTTTACTTGCTGAGGAACAAAAAAAGTTCCGTTACAACCAAAAGGGCTTGTTTCAATTTTTAAAGAAATTTCTCCATATTCCTCCTTAACTTCAGGCTCGTAGTAGAATTCTATGTAAGAGTCTGGGTAAAGGTAATTTCCTTTAAAAGCTTCTCCTGTTATGTTTATTTTTTGAGTAATGTAAGCCATCTCAAGAATTTGCTCTGCAATAGTGCGATAAATATTTTCTAACTCAGTAACATTATCACTTCCGTAATATGTTCCATTTCCACATCTTGCTATTTCTATAAGAGTATAATTTCCTATTGGACAGTTTACTACCGGACCAAAACCTATGGAATATACTGTAGCGTTCAGCTCTTTATTAACTCTACACGATGCATAAATAGAGCTATCAATTGAGGAATCACATACTATATCTCCGCATAATTTATCACAACTACTTCCTGTGTTACATGGAGAAGATTGATTTTGAGTTCTTGGTTCTGTATTCGCTAAACCATCCGTCATGACAACAACAAATTTCTTTCTTGTGGGATCACTGCCACTATTTAAAATATCATAGCCCATATTTATTGCACATGCTATACAAGTACCTCCAGAAGCAGTATAAGAGTCTATTTGAGCGTATAAAGCTATGGTATCGTTTGAAAATGGGAAATAATTTCTTATACAGTCTCCTCCTCCATCGAACCCTACAAGCCCAACTCTATTCCCTGGATTACTTAATATAATGCTAACAAACTCTTTATCTAGGCATTTTGCCTTTGAAATTCTATCTACATTCGATGTATTTATCAAAGGATCGTTACATAACACATTATGCAAACAGTTTCCACTAGTGTTAGAAATACACAACCCCATACTTCCTGATAAATCAGTTATCAGAATCACATCAGCTAATCCTCTGGAGATATAAACCGACTCTTCACTCCCAAACCTTATAGGCACAGTTTTTTTACTAACGTTTCCTTTCAAGTTTTTTATTCCTCCAAATTTTTCTGAAATATTCTCAAAACTCAAATCAACAACTATTTCACCTGTAGCATTAGTCCTGTTAACCTCTACTCCACCAACATTCAAGAACATATATACACCCGCCCCATCAGAAGTAGTTAAATTGCTGTAATAGTGTAAATGAATTCTCATCCCTTCAGTTTCATTTAAGTCTCCTGGCAAATAAAAAGAGTCATAAAGGTTAATTAAGCCATAAATTCCTGGAAAATAGTACCTATAAACTTTTGAATAAGGAGGGGCAAACTCAGCAGTATCATAAGTAACTTTTATATAGCCTCCTCCTATAAATTGCTTGTTTATATCAGAAGAAGTAAAGTTTAAATCAAAAGTAGTTTCCTTCTCATAACCTTTATTTATTTGACTCAAACAATTTTGGTTCTCAATCATAAAGCTGTCAACTGCAAAATAGTCAGAAGAAGTCTTGTTGAAAATTCCGCAAAAACTTTTGTTTATGTAAAGAGTGAAATTACTTCCAAAACTTCCTTCTATATAAATTGAAGAAATGTTTGCGTCAGAAGGAATGTTTCTAATTGTTGCAGTTAAATTTCCTTGACCAACAAAACCACCGAAGTAAAAGTAGGAGGCAGTGTTTTTTCCTAATATTTTTTCTAAGTAAGCTTTTGCTGTATAGCCTTCTACTGGCTTACCAATAGCATAACCTGATACAGTAGTTCTTGAAACTGAAAGTAAGCTTGTTAATGGTTTATCTCTTTTTGCTATAGAGTTACCATCCATAGAAACCTCATAACCCAAATTCTCAGGAATCGTTAGGTTAAAAATTGATTCTGCTATACTCGTTGCTTCTTTTATACTTTCATTAGCCCATAAGCTTCCTATAACGTCTAGCAAGCTTTTATCCATATCTTCGTCTTTTAAAACCCCTTGATTTTTTAAATCCTTTATTGCTTGAAATTTATCAACAACGTAAGAAACTTTTGTTTTTGTCAGGACCTCTAAAGAATCTTGAGAAATGTAATGAAACCTTTCATAGGTTTGGTGTTGAGTAAAGGAGGTTGTCCCTATAAAAGACAGTACTATGGCAAAAATTATGAGTAGAGAAATTGCTATTGTTGCCTCCAGTGAAAAGACTTGACCTTTCATACTATCGCCACACTATCATTTGCATCATAGCTATTTCACTTTTTGGTGGTTGGTCACAAAGTGGGTAAGTAACAGGTGTAGTAAAATTACTTGGATACTCCCAACCATCAAAATAAAGGGTAAAATTTGACTTGTAAGCCCAAACTTCTAAAGCCAACCCACCTCTTGGTGGAATTGGTGAATCTTTTTGACTATGCCATTCAAAAACCTCCCATCTTTCATCACCTGGGTTAAAAGTATTGGATTGGTCTGGAGTTTTTAACTGATTTGGGGGGTCGTATCTGTATATACCTGAAGAATTATAATAAACTATTCTTACATAAACCTGCCCTCCTGCAGTTCCTATATTCTTGAGATAAAGGCTTGCATTGTAATAATCGCTAGGAATTGTAGGGAGTTTAAAAGAATTGATGTTGGGAGGATTTTGGTAAAAGTAAACAGGCTTTCCTATTTCTGGGTTAGTAGTATCAAGATTGTAAAGAGTAATAGTAGTATAACTTCCTGTAGGTGCGTATGCAACTGCACTATAATTTTTTTGTATATTCGAAGATGGCGAATACTTTATTCTATCTAAAAATAAAGTTCGAGTCAAATTCTCGCATTTTCTCTTAAAATCAAAAATAAAATATCTTTTAATCGAAACTACAACCTTTGAGTCAGGAGAAGGATAAACACCTTTTTCTAAAATTCCTTCAGGAAAATCTTGACCAGTTAAATTTGTAACTTTAAAGTAAATATTATAACTTCTCAAACCTAACATACTCTTTATTTTTTCTTCACTTAATTCAAAAAAATTTAAAATTTTATCAAAGCTTACTATATACTCTGTATAGTTAACCAAACCTAAAGCTTTAACGTTTAAGCCATTCCAATCCTCTGGTATACCTTTGCTTCTAATAAGCAAGTCAGAAACCCTTTGCAATTTTTTATCAAGCATGCTAATCTCATAACCGATGCTTGCCTGCTCAACTAATTGATTGGTTATCAAAAGCCAAATAACAAAAACACTAACAAAAAACATCAGGCTTAAAAAAACATCAAAGGTGAAAACTTGAGCTTTCAATTTATCTTCACCCTTCCATCGATATTTTTTATTAAATTCTTTCCTGTAGTAAAGTTTCCCTCTATACTACTAGTTACCAAAGAGGTTGAATAAGAGCTTTTTGTTGTATTCAGTATTATAAAATTTCCATAAATGGTTACGTTATATAAGAATCCTGTAATCCTTTCAGGTAAAAAATATTCTTTTGAAAACCCCGACCCGCTTAAATAAGCTAAGTTTACTTGGTTTGCGGTCTCGTCTCCAACTCTTTCAAGCTCGAGTATCAGGGTTTGCTCTTGAATTTGTGAGTTTCTCCAGTTATAAGCTATGATAAAAGCAAGTAAAAAAAAACAAAAAACACCTAACAAATAAATAAACTCTTCTGTGACTTGGGCCTTAAAATTTATACGTAATGTTAACATAATCACCCTGTGCTTTTATCAAAATCCTATAGTTTCCTTCACCTTTTGGCAAGCTTCCATTAAGCTTACACAAAGCTTCCCCATGAACATGAAGATTAGTAGAGTCTACAGTTAAATTGTAAACAATCCTTCTATCGCTAAAGTATGCATCTTTAACACCAGAAGGAATATAAACTTGTGAGATTATGCTTGCTGGCTCGCCTTGCATACAAACCATGTTTGCCGAGTCTACCATCAGGTTAACTGCATTTCTGAGTTGAGAAGCTATTACGTTGTTTGAAAAGTTATTTCTTGAAATCTGAAAAAAATAGAGGATTGCACCGAATATCACAAGCATTGTCGAAATAAGAATTAAATATTCTAAAGCAACTTGAGCTTTTTTCATATTATTAAGTTAGATTTTTTAATAAAAAAAGATAATTTTTAAAAGCTTTTGTAGTTAAGTTCGAGGTTTAGAATTTTTGACTTTCCTCAACTTCTTTTTGAAGTCAAGGAAAGTGTAGCTGTATGCTACTGAATTCTAAACTTCCTCCTTAACTACAATTAAGTATTTCTACTTATAACTTATAAACTTTTCTAAAACTTCCTAAAAACTGCAAACTTTAACAAATCTAAAACATCTCTTTTTCCTTCAGTTTCCGGCAGCTTCTCCTTCACTGCTTTTATTCCAACCCTATAAAGCTTATTTGCAGTATTTATCGTATCATCTATCACTCTATACTTATGCATCATCTCTATAACTTTTAATTTTATTTCATCTATTCTCTCCTGAATTTCTCTGTACTCTAAGCTTTCTTGACCCAAGGAATCTCTTTTTTTAACAAGTCTTCTCATCTCTCCATTTATATCAAGCTTTTCAATCAAATAATCTTTATCCTCAGGCTCGGCTCTTTTTAAAAGTCTTGCTAAAAGTAGGGTTCTTTTTATTTCCTCCAAATCTCCTGCCCAATCCTTCCCAAACTTTTGTTCTATTAAAGTAGCTTTGCCCTTTTCTTCTTCTCTTTCAACTGTCACATCAAGAATATCATCTTTAAGCTGAAAGGCTATCCCAATTTTTATTAGATAAGGTTTTATTTCTTCTATTTCTCTATCACTTAATCCTGATATTATTGCTCCATACCTGTAAGGAGTGAAAGTTGTGTAGAAGGCAGATTTCTTCTTAAGTATCTCCAAAACTTTTTCTTCTGTCATCTCACTTAAAGGTTTTTCTCTTAGAAGAAATTCCAAGTCTTGACCTTCGCAAGTTGTTTTAAGCATTTCCTGTCTTGCGGAGATAAGCCTTGAATAGGTTTCAAATTTAAATTTTTCTTTCCCTTTTTCTAAAGCCATCTCTGCTAAAGTTCTTAAGTAGTCCCCATAGTTTATTGCGTTGTCTATTCCGTAAAGTATGTGTAAGCAAGGCTTTCCTCTTCTTAGTCTTGAATCGTCTTCTATATCATCATGAATTAAAAACCAGTTATGGTCAAAATTTAAAGAGATAGCGACCCAAATAGAGTCTTCCGGATTTTTCTCATAAGCTTTAACTGTTGACCAAACCAACCCGGGCCTAAGGTATTTTCCCCCTCTACTCAAAAATTCTTCTAAAGCTAAACCCATTTTTTTGTTATCTTCAGGAATACCAAAAGCTTCTATGAGGTTAACTCTCATGTATTTTTCTACTTCTAACAAAGCTTTTGGAATTCTTCTCATGATAATCCATTAAAGGAACAAGTATTAATACTTTAATTTTTTAGAAAAAACAATCTTAAATATGAAGTTTAAGTTTTTAGACATAACTACAGCAGACGTAGCTTTTGAAGCTTACGGAAAAGATTTGGATGAATTATTTGCAAACGCAGCCTTAGCGATGTTTGAAGTAATGGTTAACACTAAGCAAGTAGAACCAAAAATTGAAAGAAAAGTTGAAATTGAAGGATCAGACTTAGAGTCCTTAATGTTTAACTGGCTCAATTATTTGCTAGTTTTTGTTGACTCAGAAAATTTGGCTTTTTCTGATTTTGAAGTAAAAGTTGATAAAAAAAAGTTTAAGCTTGAAGCGATTTGTAAAGGCGAAGCTATAGATAAAAATAAGCATGAAATAAAAACTCACGTTAAGGCTGCTACGTATCATGCTATGATGATTAAAAAAAGTAAAGGTGTCTTCTCTGCACGGGTAATACTGGATATCTAACTACTCTTTAATAATTCATTCAGAATCCCTGAAAGCTTAACCCTTACTTTTTAATTCTTCCTATTCTTCTTTATCTTTTTCTAGACCTAATGAAAATTAAAGGAATAAAAACTTGAAATAAAATATTACAAAGATAGATTAAAGGTTATTTTAAACGTGAATAGTAAAGGTTTGAAAGGAAGCTTAGTAATTAAAAATTATTTACAAATACTTTAAATAATAAATTTTTAAAATGAAAAATATGATTAAATATACGAACCAACTTAGACCTGAAGAGAAAGTAGTTTTATCTGGATGGGTGCACGATAAAAGGGATTTGGGAGGAATAAAGTTTATAATCTTGCGGGATAGAGAAGGGATCGTTCAAATCACAGCATCAAAAGCAAAAACCTCCAAAAAAGTTCTTGAGGTTTGTGACGAGTTAAAACAAGAAGACGTCATAGCAGTAAAGGGTAAAGTTGTTAGAAATAAAGAAGCTCCTGGAGGCTTAGAAGTAATCCCTTCTGAAATTAAAATAATCAGCAAGTCAGCAACTCCTTTGCCTCTAGACCCAAGAGGAGTAACTCCTGCTAACTTGGATACTCGCTTAAACTGGCGTGTAATAGATTTGAGAAGACCAGAAACTATTGCAATTTTTAAAATCCAGGCAAAGGTTGTTGAAGGCATGGAAGAATACCTCAGAAAAAACGGCTATATTCAAGTTTTTACTCCTTGTTTAATCGGAGGAACTTCGGAAAGTGGCTCAGAAGTTTTTCCTGTAGTCTATTTTAACATGCATGCTTTTTTAAGACAAGACCCACAACTTCATAGACAACTTCTAATTGCTGCTGGGTTTGATAAGATATACGATTTGGGTCCAAATTGGAGGGCAGAACCTTCTCATACAACAAGGCATTTGTGTGAGCATAGAGGCTGTGCAGTTGAGTTTGCTTTTATGAAAGACGAATCTGATATGATGAGAGTTGAAGAAGAACTAATTATAAGCACAATAAAAAAAGTTGTTAAGGAGTGTGAAGAAGAGCTTGAATTATTAGGGAAAGAACTAAAACTACCAAAAAAACCTTTTCCTGAGCTAAGGTTTCCAGGTATATATAAAATCTTGGAGGAATTTGGCAAAAAAATACCTTTTGGAGAAGACTATGATAGAGAGTCTGAAAATTTGTTGGCTGAGTATGTAAAAAAGAAATATAAAAGTGATTTTTTCTTTGTGAACAGATTTCCTTTCAAGGTAAAACCATTTTATGTTATGCGTGTGGACGAAGAACCACAATGGGCAAGGAGTGTTGATTTGGTTTATAAAGGTTTAGAACTAAGCTCAGGAGGTCAGAGAGAACATAGGTATGAGAAAATAATCCAGCAAATTAAAGAAAAGGGAATTAACCCCGAAACGATGAAATGGTTCACAGAACCTTTCAAGTACGGTGTTCCTCCTCATGGAGGCTTTTGTATAGGAATAGAAAGGTTTACCATGCAACTTCTTGATTTACCAAACATAAGAGAAGCAACTTTATTCCCAAGAGACCCAAAAAGACTATTACCTTAAGCTTTTAAAAAAAATTATAAGAGCGCCTCGGGGGAGACTCGAACTCCCGACCTCCTGGTTTCTACAAGCTTAACAGCCAGTTGCTCTACCTATTGCCCTGAGCAAAAGCCCATCTGAGCTACCGAGGCTAAATCAATGCTAATATTTTTTAATAAACTCTTTTATTAATTTTTTTACTTCGTTTGGGTCAGCTCTTACTTCTGTTTTTTTCAAAACACAACCAACCAAAAACTCTAAAGCTTTTTCTTTTCCTGATTTATAATCTTCTACAGCCTTCTTGTTTTCATCCAAAACTTCTCTAACCGTTTTTTCCATTTCTTCTTTTCCTATCATAATTAATTTTTTTTCTTTAATTATTTGTTCAGGTTTTTTTCCTGTGCTAACATACTCTTTTATTATTTCCTTGCCAAGCCTTTCAGTTATTTTCCCTTTTTCTATAAGTTCCAACAACTCTACAAAACCTTCTGGTTTAACTTTTGATTCCCTTATTGTGATTCCTTGATAGTTCAAGCATTTCAGCAAATCTTTAACAGTCCATTTTGCTATTTCCTTTGGCTTAGTAAAAATCTTGCAACATTTTTCGAAGAAATCAGCCAAAGCCTTATCAACATAAACTATCACTTTTGCATCCCTTTCTGGAATATTGTACTCTTCAACAAACCTTCCAACTCTTTTATCAGGAAGCTCTGGCATCCTTTCTTCAATTCCCTTAATCCATTCTTCAGAAATTTCAACCTTAGTTAAATCTGGTTCAAAGATATAACCATAATCCTCTTCAAACTCTTTTTTCCTTAAAGTATGAGTTGTTTTTGTTTCTGCATCAAAATGCCTTGTTTCCCTTTCAACTTTCATTCCCATTCTTCTTAAATTTTCCTGTCTTAGAATTTCATAATCTAAAGCTTTTTGTACGTTAGCAAAACCTGTAATGTTTTTTATTTCTACTCTTTCTCCTCCTTCTAAGCTTATGTTTGCATCAACCCTTAAGGAAGCTTCTCTACTTGAATCAAAAACTTCTAGGTGTTCAAGTATAGAAGATAACTTTGAAAGAAACTCTCTAACCTCTTTTGTAGATTCAAAATCCGGCTCAGTAACGATTTCTAGAAGAGGAATCCCAGACCTATTGTAATCTACAAGAACGTATTGTGCAGTAGTGATATCTCCTCCAACGTGTAAAAGTTTACCAGGATCCTCTTCCAAATGAACACGCCTTATTCTAATTTTTTTGTTTGAAACCTCAAGGAATCCGTTTTTAGCTAAAGGTATTTCATACTGGGAAATCTGAAAATTCTTTGGCATGTCTGGATAAAAATAGGATTTCCTTGAGAAGAAAATTTCTCTCACAACCTCACAGTTTAAAGCTCTAGCAACAGTTATACCAAAATCTATTGCTTTCTTGTTTACTTTTGGTTTTGAGCCAGGAAAACCCAAGCAAATGGGACAAGTGTTTTCATTCGGTTTTTTATTCTCATAATTTGTTGAGCAACTACAAAAAAGTTTACTTTCTGTTAGCAGATGAACATGAATTTCCAAACCAATTATAACTTTCATATTTTTTTCTCCTCAAAAGTATAGGCAACTTGTATAACTTTCCTTTCCTCTAAATGATCTGCCATTATATGCAAGCCAACAGGCAAACCTCTGACAAACCCGCATGGAATAGAAATCATGGGTATTCCAGCAAGGTTAGGAGCAACTGTTAGTATGTCCATAGAATAAACCTCGATTGGTTTAAGTTTTTCTATCTCATCAAACCTAGGAGCAACTATGGGCATTGTAGGAGCTATTAAAACATCAAAATTTTTAAAAGTTCTTTTAAAATCCTCTATTACTTTTGTCCTAACTTTCAAAGCCTTTAGATAAT
>JAWCMJ010000049.1:0-4331 GCA_039091285.1 Candidatus Aenigmatarchaeota archaeon | reverse complement strand
ATTATAAATTTTTCCTACATGCGAGACTGGGTTTTTACCTGCTGCTGCCTCTGAACTTGTTGGTCTCTTTAAAGGGATAACTCCATTCACTCTGTTTCCTCTTCCAACTTGACCTGAATCAGCACCATCTGCACAAGTTCCGCTAACTGTTAAAAAAAGACCAGCCTCACCTTTTCCTTTTTCATCAAGGGTATTTATGTTTATATTTATTCTTTCAAAATTGTAGTTCGAATTCAGGTACTCGTTTAAATTCTCTTCTACTTCTTTTTTTCTTCTGAAGTAAGTTTCTTCGCAATCTATAAATTTATCAACAAAAGCTAGAGCTATAGTTAAATCAAGAGTGTTATTTTTTCTTATTCCCATAACTTTGATGTCCTCTCCAGTTTCAGGAAAATCTTTCTTGAATTTTTTTGGGTTAAGGTATCTTTCTGTTTCAAGAACTATTTCTTCTGTTTTACTTAATGGTGCGTAACCAACAGTAGCAGAAGTATCGTTTGCTCCCAAAATCTTTTCTTTTTTTTCAAAAATGCTTGCCAAAGCAGAAGAAACTTGCTTAAGTTCTACTTGGTACTTTACATGTTCTTCAGGGTCAACAAACCTCAAGTTATCCTTAAACCATTTCTTTGCTGTTGATATTGCAATCTCACTCACAGGAACTTCTTTTTCATCTACAAAGTAAGTTGCTCTATCACCAATAACAAGAAGCATAGGTTTTTTGATCTTTCCTCCACCAAATTTGTTTTCAACTTCACCTGCAGCTAGCAGAGCTTTATCTATATTATGGTGAAGAATGGAGCCAAATTTTTTAATATAGTATTTACTCAATTCAATCGAGATTTGGTTCATTATTGAATCGCAAATATAATCAGGATGCCCCAAACCTTTCCTTTCTACTATTTCTATTTTTTGTTTATCCATCGGAAGTTGTTTAAGCTCCTCTATTACTATGTTCCTCATTTTTTAAAGTAGAATATTCTTTTATTAATATTTTTATGAAAAAAATATTCTTATAGGAATATGTTGCCTGAAATAGAAGAAATAGAAAAAAGGAGGAAAAATTTAGGTTTAACACAGAAAAGTTTAGCAGCTTTTTGTGGTTTAAGTCAATCTCTAATAGCAAAAATCGAATCAAAAAAAGTTAACCCAAGTTATTATGCTGTTAAAAAAATTTTTGATTGTCTTGAAGCTTTAGAGAAAAGGAGTCAAATAACAGCAGAGCAACTTTTAACACCTAAGGTAGTTTGGGTTAAAAATAAAGAAAAGGTTTCCAAAGCTATAAAGCTGATGAGAAAGTATGGTTATTCTCAACTCCCTGTTTTTGACGGAAAAATTTTTGTTGGTAGTATTTCTGAGAGAACAATTCTAGACCAAATTTCTAAAGGTAAAAGACCTTCAGATTTCTTGAACAAAAAGGTTGAAGAAATAATGGAAGAGAGTTTTCCGACAGTTACGGAGAAAGAGCCTTTAAGTTCGATACTGACTTTACTCCAAAGCAATCATGCAATACTAGTGAGTAAAAAAGGAAAAATTGTGGGAATAATAACAAAGGCAGATTTGCTTAAGGTTACAAACGCTAGAGCTTCTTGATAAATTTTTCCAAACCCTTTTGCTCTTTTCCACTTAAAATTTCTTGTTCTGTATAGCCCAAAGCTTTAAAAACTCTCATACTTGCAGGTAAAATTTGATGGTATATATAATACTCTTGATCATACTCGTTTGGTTTTACATCCTCTACGGGCTCTGCTCTATCTGCTATACTTCCTTTTCCTTTTACTATGACAAAACCTATCACCATACCTTCGCCTATAACTCTTCCTCTTAGCCTTGCCTTTTGTGCTGCCTTTACATGCGGGCCAATTTGTTCATACTGGCTTAATGGCCTAGTAATTTGTTCATAAATTACCAAATCTTCTAGAGGAACTTTCCCTTCTTTAATTTTCTTTATAGTTTCTCTAACTAATTCGATAGCTTTTAAAGGATTCTTATCTCTAAGAATTGTTACTAAAACTTCTCGCTGAATCTTTTTTGAAAGATTGCACCAATCTCTTCTTACAGTTTCAAAGCCACGAACTTCTAGGTTTCCTTCATAATCTATTAAGGCGTATCTTTTCTTTGCTCCAATTTCTCCACTTCTTCTTACTGTAAATATACCACCTTCGTACAAATCTCTAAATTCTAGCTCGATTATTCCAGGTAATTCTTTGTTTACCTTTTCTTCAAAACCTTTTCCTATATTCCTTAGCTTCTCAGCTGGTAAGTCTTTTGGCAATTTTACCATAAGAGAGTCTGTATCACCATAAATTATTTCAAAACCTTCTTGTTTTGCCTTTTCTATAACCTTGGAAATGTAATACCTTCCAAAAGCTGCTGCTGAGGCTCCGCATTCCCTTTTGTACCATCTTGCACTAAAAAAACCTAAATAGCCATAAGTTGCGTTGGCTATTATTTTCAAAGCGTACTGCATATTATCTAATTTTTTCCATTCTTCAGAGTCTTTCTCAATTTTTTTCATCCCTTCTTTTATTTTTTGTCTTGATTTTATCAACTCATCTAAATGTTTTGGGATGAAACCTTTTCTTTTTATGCAAAAATGCCATTTTGTTTCAGGAACTTTGTTCCTTTCCTTACATTCAGAATGCTCACAATTTAATGTTTCTGGTGAAATGTTATGAGTTACGACAATAGTCGGATATAATGAACGGAAATCAAAAACCAAAATATTATAGTGAATTCCTTTTTTTGGTTCTATTACTATAGCTCCCTTATAAACAGGGGCCATTTTTCTTCTTTCTATTTCTTCGGTTTTTGGCCTGTTTGGTATTAAAATATTGTCAACAAAAGCTCTTCTCATGAAAAAAGCTTCAACTAATTGAGAGTAAGTATAGCGAGAAACGTCAAACGGAAGCTGACCTGTTAATTTGGATAAAGCAAATATTTGTGGAAGGATTAGATGCGAAAGTCTTAAAGTTAACTCGGAATCCCAGAGCGAATATTCAGCTAACCTTTCAAGCTGTTCTTTCTTACCCCATATTTCTACCATTTCCTTGTATTCCATTTTTTTCTTCCCTATTCCAAGCAATTCTTGAGCTACTTCATCTAAAGTAAGGACTTCACTTTTCATGGACGCTGATAAAATATGACTAATGAAGTTGAACAAGTCTACATGGATTCTACCTTTTGCTTTTGCTGAGCTAACTCTACCTCTTCTTACAACATGAACTGTAGAGCCTTCTCTTCCAAGTTTCAGCTGAACTTTAAGCTCATTAGCTCTATCTTTAAGTTTTGGTATGTCAAAACCATCAGAATTATAACCAACTAAAAAGTCTGGGTCTTTTTCTTTAACTATTTCCAAAAACCTTTTTATCATTCCTTCTTCATTTTTCAAAACCTCAACATAGCTTGGTTTTTTCTCCCATTCGTAACATGTTAAAACTTTTTTACTTCCATCGCTACAAACCAAACTAATCATTATTAGCTTACTTTTGTCGTTTTCTTCTACCCATTCAGTGTCAAAAGCCATAACTTTAAGCTTAATATCCTTCTCAAGTTCGATTGGTTTAACTGAGTTTGCTTTAACTATCTTATCTACTTGATATTCTCCAAACTCTTTTATCTCTTCTCCTTCTACAATAATCCAGCCCATTGGTTTTATTTGTTTGTCTATTATGTAACGCTTGTAGAATGGAATGTCATACTCGTAAGTTTCTTTAACTTCTTCCCAATCCTTTATAGCCTCTCTTACGTCTGGGATTCTTCTAGGGTTATCTATAGTAATTTTGACTAGCTTAACTTTTTCTCCATTCCAAATTTTTTCAACAATTTCTGTTTTTAAAAATTTTATTCCAATCTTCTCTTTTTGCAACTCTTCAATCTTTTTCTTTAGTTTTTCCAGTTTTCCTTCGTTTGGCATAGCATAGAAGTATGGTTCAAAACTTTCATCAAGAACCAATACTGTTTTTTCTTCTTTATCTTTACAGAAAAGTCTTACTACGCCTTTATTCTCTTTCAAAATGTAATCAGCATCTATCAAAAGCAGTTTTTCTTTGTAGCTCATACTAATAAACATTTCTCTTTAAATATTTTTACTATTCTTCCATAACCTTCCTTTTAGATTCGTACTTCATTCCTGGGTATTTTTTATAAAGTTCCTTTCTTCTTGCTTCTAGCATTTCTACAGGCTTGCCTAAGAATTCAGCTATGCATTGAACTTTAACATTTTTCCTTTCCAGTTTTTATTCTGTAAAAGTGCAAGGGGTAAAAATCCTAAGGCAATCCAGTGCGGAGCCCCTGGATTTTTAAATCCAGTGAGGGTAAAAAAAATTAAAGGAATA
>JAWCMJ010000048.1:0-4363 GCA_039091285.1 Candidatus Aenigmatarchaeota archaeon | reverse complement strand
GAAGAACCCGAAGAATCTGAAGAAGAGACCGAATAAATTTGGATGAAGTCTTTTCCTTTATTTTTTATTTTTTAGACGAAAGAATAAACCGAAAGAGCTTTACTCAGAATTGGGTTATTGCATTCATATATTATTTAAGCTAGTTAAGTAAGTTTTTTATTTGGAAATTTAAGGGGAAATAAAAGTTTAAATGTTACGGCTAACTTTAAAAATATGGAGAAATTGGGTTTTGATTTGTACGAAATTCCTTTGGTTTATGTTGGTGTAAGAGAAGGTGTAAGAAAAGAACTAATAAGTTCTGCGATTGAAAATGCAAGAGGAAAGTCGAAGCTTATAGAGAAGTTAAGCAAGATTTATAGAGATAAAAGTAAGCGTAGCCTGTACAACGTGTTTTATTCTCGAGAGATTTCAAGCGAGATTTTAAGGGAACTAGAAAAAATAGCTCGTTTTGATCATGAAAAAATATTGGAAAGTGTAGAGTATTATAGAAAAGGAAAAGTTAAAATTTATCCTTTTTATGAAGGAATAAGAAGGTTGCCGATTAGTCATGATTTGTACCTTGAATATTTCTGTGGACTACTTAAAAACAGTTCTGTTACTTCGGATAGGATAGCGATGAAAGAACTTCCAGGAAGAAAAGCTATTCTTATAGGAAAGAAAGTTTTTGGAGAATTTAATTATCGTGAATTTTTTTGCGGGCCAGAAAAAGAGCAAGTTCAAGTAGTTCTTCCAAAAATTTTGAATGATATAATGGATTATGTTCACCCTTTTCCTTCTCTTACCGAGCCTAGGGAAAACATTGTAGCTTTTCTTTCAGGTGTACTCTCTTACAAGGCTTCCGTAGGTGTTAATTGGATAAATGTTTACAAGAAAAATTACTTCTTCCTCGAAAACTTAAAACAATTTTTTGAAGTTGTAGGATGTGATGCGAAAATTTTCAAAGGAGCGACTCAGTGCAAGTTGAGAATAAGTAAAACATCTTTTCTCAATCTTCTTAGTATGATAGAAACGCTACCAGAAGATTTGCAGCTTCTTGATCATCAAAAGAAGTTAATCGAGGCTAGGTTTGAAAGGTCAAGAGCAAAGCCTTTTTCTTTTTCACAAAGAGCAGAAGAAATACTGAAAAGTTTAAGGGAAAAGCCAAAAACTATGTGGGAAATAATAGGCGATGTCGGCATAGCTTATTCTTCGCTTCGTAGGTATATCCGGAAGCTTATGGATGAAAAATTAATTAAAGTTGTAGGAAGGAAAAAAGTAAAGAAAACTTGTGCAACTGTTTATGGACTGGCTGAGTTGTAAAAAGATAACAAAGAAAACTATTTAATTTTTATTTAGAAAATGAATTTTTCTTCTAATATTTTGCAGAACCACCTTTTTGTTTTATTAATAAAGCTATTTTTATCAGTTCTTGAAGTTTTTCACTCTTCCAAACAGAAAACTGAACCATTTCAGCATTTATTCTTTTCAATTTTCTGTTTATTCTTTTTTCTAGTGTTGAATTTTCTCTTGATATATCAAAAGTTAAAATAAAATCCATTTTTAGTTCACCTTTAGAAATGTCATACGTATGACACTTATATATAAATTTAACGGAAGTTCACTTCCGATGATAACAAAAAATTCATTTTACCCATTTACATTTTCCGTTAACACATTTACAAGCAGTACATCCAAAATCATTTTTTGGAGTTTGAATTAATTCACATGTTGAAACCAAATCTTCAGAATGGCATATTTCCGAGCTACAGCCACTTATCTTGCAATCCTCATCTTTTGTACATTCGTTATCCTTTTCTGGTCCTTCATATCTCGAGTATAAAGGTTCATTCTTGCTCAAGCACAATTTATTTTTCTCTTCAACAGAAGTTTTTGGAAAAAAACCCAAAGAATAACCTATTACTATTACACATACTAAGCCAAGCAAAAAAGTTAGGAAATAAGAAATAAACTTTTTCTTCATAATTTTCTTCTTGTTTTCAAGTTAAATAAGTTTTATCAAACTATTTAAAAATAAACATTTTAATTTCTTAAAGTGAGAAAATGAAAAAACTGCTTTTTGCATTTTTGGTAAGCTTGCTATTAGTTTCAGCAATTGCAATATTTTTAACAAAAGCAGAAGCTAAGCCTAGAGAACCTTTAGAAAAAATAGAATTCATTCACTGGAAAGGAAACACTATAACCGCAAGAGCAAAACAACCTACTTGCTACAAGTTCCTTTCACCGTTGAGAGTAAAATGGCCTTCAACAGTTAGTTACGTAATCAATCCGACAAACCCCCAAGGTCTTTCAGAAGATTTCATAAAATCTGCAATATTTGATGCTGCAGAAACTTGGGATGCAGCAACAAGTAAAGAGCTTATGAACAACTTATACTCTATAGATTATTCAGTAGCTTATGGCGTGCAAGATTACAAAAACGCGATAACCTTTGGAAATTACCCAACTTCAGGAGTGATAGCAGTAACAACTGTTTGGTATAACTCAAGAACAAGGGAAATAGTAGAGTTTGACATAATGTTTGACACAGATTATACATGGGGAGACGCTACTCAAGATAAAACAAAAATGGACTTGCAAAACATTGCAACTCACGAGCTTGGCCATGCAGTCGGTTTAGCAGACGTTTACCAAGATGCTTGCTCAGCAGTAACAATGTACGGCTACTCTGATTATGGAGAAACAGATAAGAGAACTCTTGAGCAACCAGACATCACAGGATTGCAAATACTTTACGGGGCTTAATCTTTTTTTTATTTTTTAGTTTCTAAATCTTCTTGAAAAACTTCTGAAACTGGACAGCGTTTTCATACATGAAAACATTGTTAAAAAGAACAAAAGCTTGTCTTACCTTTAAACTTTCAACGATTTCCTTAAGTCTTTTTAATTCTTCTAAGCTATACTTATGCTTATAATCAATTCTTCCTTTCTCATACTTCCCATGAAGCCTAAAATAGGCAATTTTTTTGCTGGAAAAGTAAAAAGGTTCAGAAGCTAAAGGATCAACACAAGAAATCAAATCAAATTTTTTACAAATTTCCTTAAACCCTTCTTTGCTCCAGTCTCTTAACTCTAAAGCAATTGAAATATTATCCCTTTCAATTTTTGAGAAGAACTTTTCAGCATTTCTCTTATTTTCCTCGTTTTCCTTAAAGCTTGCCGGCAATTGAATTAAACAAACAGGCGAAGACAAAACCTTACAAATTTCTAGAACTTTCTTCCAAAAATCAAAAACTTCTTTTGTAGGTTTTAAAAAACCAACCTTATCCTTTAATTTTTTCATTTCCTCTTCTTTTAGTCCGCTCCTCTTCCAAGTTGGGCTTGAAATAGGATGAGTTAAAGCTTGGAAAGCTTTAACAGTGAAAATAAAATTTTTAGGAGCATCTTTTTTCCACTTTTCAACAGTTTTAATTTCAGGAAGCTTATAAAAAGTTTGTTGAATTTCTACTAAAGAAAACTCTTGAAAGTACTTTTTCATGGAAATTGGAAAACCGCAACATCCAACAAAAACTTCCATATTTAAATTTTTTTATTTAAATCTTTTTTATGTACGCTGTAGTTATGATCATTCCTCCAGAACCAATTCTCTCTGAGTTGGAAGAACTAATGAAAGAACTAAATTCTTTTTTCAATACTTCAAAAGCCCTAGACTACAAGCCTCACATAACTTTGAAATCCTTGGGAAAAATAAATGAAAGCAAACTAGAGAAAATTAAGCAAGAGCTTGAACATGTAGCTAGAACTACAAAACCTTTTTCGATCGAGCTTGAAAATTTAAGGTTTTACGGGAGCAGAGAAGATATACCAGGAATCTACATTTCTGTTAATAAAAGTGAAAAGCTACTCGAGCTACACAAAAAATTGGTTCTTTCGCTTAAAAAATACAGCGACAGAAAAGATAGAAGCTATAAAGAAATGGAAAACTATTTTCCTCACTTAACCTTAGTAGCAGACGATATCAAACCTGAAGATTTGGAAAGAGCAAAAAGAATGAAGATAAATTATCCAAAAAAATTTGAAACAAGTAGCATTTCACTTTTTCTTAAGGAACAAAACTCTTATTTTAACTTCAACTTTTGAGAATTATCCCTCTTTTCTCTAAATTTTCAACAACAAAAGGATATTTTTCCAAGTACTCAACTTCTACTCTACTTTCTACTCCCATTTCTCTTAACTTTTCTTCCAAAATTCCAATCTCTTTTCTTCCAAAAATTTCATGCATGACAGCAGGCCATGCTTCTAAACCAAAATCTTGCAAGTTTTTTATCGCTTTGAGTTGATAGAAAAAGAATTTTCCTTGCGCGCCAGAAATTCTCTCAAAACTTTTTTCATCCCATCCTTTAACCGAAATTCTAACCGCTAAAGG
>JAWCMJ010000047.1:0-4366 GCA_039091285.1 Candidatus Aenigmatarchaeota archaeon | reverse complement strand
TAGACCAAGCTGAAAATTTTTAGTTTTTTTGATTAAACCAAGGTAATGTTTGACTATTTTTGAAAGGAAGTTCAGGCTTATAGCTCCAGACAAGCCCATCATTATGTTTGCCTTTGTTTCAGCATCACTCTTTGGGGCGATTTGGTCTACAAAGTATCTGTACCTTTCTTCTGCCAAGTTTGAAATATGTTCAAACTTCCTTATTATTCCATAAGGGTCTAGCTTAACAGGCTCTATAGTAAAAAACTCAAGAAAATGTGTTAAACTTTCTTTTAGCTCTTTTGATGGGTTTTTGCTAACTTTTCTAATTATAATTTTTTCTGCTTTTTCAAGGTAAGAGTCTATAGTTCTTGCGATCTCTTCCATCCTCCATACAACTTGCCAATAGCTAAGTCTGAGATAAAATATTGGCATGACTACAAAAATTAAGAAGAGATAAATTATATTCCAAACGTCAAAGCTTGGGTTAAAAAACTCCATTTTTACCATTTTTTTTAAATGTGTGTATATAAATATATCTTTTAATTTCTAATAAATTTTTAGTGAAAAAAATGAAAGTGAAGACTATCTTGGCTTTGGTAGTAATCCTTGCGATTCTTGGCTTAATATTTCTTACAGATTCAGGAAAAAAGGTAGTTAAATTTTTAACTGAAAAAATAAGTGAGACAGCCTCTTTTATACTTGGACCAAAAACTACAAAAACATTTAGAATGAGCTTAGAGGTGAGTTTAGAGAACAAGAAGGGCTTTTATGAGAAGAGTTTTTTAATGAAAGGTTCGAACTTTACAGCTTCTACTGTTTACAATTTTATCTCAGTTGATGGTGGGATTGAAAAAGTTTCCAATAGGAGAGTTCAGGTAGAAATAAAGGGACTTAACGGAAGGTTAGAGATAACAGCATTAGGAACTTTGAGAGTTTCAGGAGAAGCAAACTACATAAGAGTTGGGGATTATGAAAGAAGCAGAGAAAAACCCTATCAAATTGAGATAGAAGCATTACCTTTTGATTGCTCACCTTCTTGCACTTTAAAGGCTGATAACTTGAGTGCTGACTTGAACTTTTTGGTTATAAGTGGAGAGGCAAAGAAGTTAAGGGATGACGGAAGCGTTGACCAGATAAAGTATTTAAAAGAAGAAAGTTTAACGATTCAAGGATTTGTTGGGAGTTTTGAATTAGCTCAATCTTTGATTTTGAGTGGGAATGCGATTCAAGTAAAAGGAAGTGATTTCCTTTACACAGGCTGAACAAATGAGTGTAAAAAGAGAAAAACCTAAAATAGCTGTTTTTGTTGACGGGCCTAATATGCTTAGGAAAGAGTTTGCTATAGACTTGAGGGAACTAAAGAAAAGAGTGAAAAAATATGGAAGGATAGTTATAGCAAGAGTTTTTCTGAACCAGTTTGCTCCTGAGAAGCTGATAGAGGCAGTAATAAACGAAGGTTTCGAGATTTTAATGGTTTTAGCAGAGAAAGAAGAAGAGGCTCAAGATATAGACGTTTCTCTTGCGGTATCTGCTATAGAGACTGTTTTAACAAGGGATGTAGATGTTATAGCTTTAGCGACAAGGGATGCTGACTTTTTACCAATAGTTCAAAAGGCAAAAGAATACGGAAAGAGAGTAATAGTGCTTGGAGCTCAGCCAGGTTTTTCTTCATCTTTAAGAAATGCTGCCGATTTTGTTGAGGAATTATAACAAGAATTTAAATGTATAAAATTAATAATTAATATAAGGTGGTTGTATGGGCTTAATCACAGACCTTTTCAAAGGATTAAAAAAGGAGCAAGGACTTCTAGAGCTACCTGCAGAAGAAGAGCAAAAACCCCAGGTTAACATAAGGGTTGAGACATTACAGGATTTTGTTGATGTTGATAGAATTTCTAGGTTAGTAAAAGAAGGGAACATAATATTTCTTAGAACTGCAAGAATGCAGAAGCATGACTTGGGGGAGTTCAGAAACAGTGTTGAAAAACTTAAAAGGATGAGCAAACAGTTTGGATGGGACATAGTTGGGCTAGAGGAAGGATATTTGATATTAACACCAAGCTTTGCAAAAGTTGAAAGAAGTTAAGTTTTAAAGAAAAGCCAATAGTTCTTCTTGAATTTGATTAAACAGTATTTTCCTCTTAATTTTTTTCCCTTTATCCTCAAAACTATTTTTTTATCACCTATTTCTTCTAGAACATAAGTTCCTCTATCCCAAATTTCAACTTTTCCTGCACCATAATCTCCTTTTGGAATTATTCCTTCAAAGCTAGCATACTCTAAATTATGATCTTCAACTTGGACTGCTAACCTTTTTACTCCCTTTTCTTTTGGTGGCTCTTTTGGAACTGCCCAGCTTTTGAGTTTGCCTTCCATTTCAAGTCTTAAATCGTAGTGTAAACACTTAGCTTGATGCTTGTGAATTACATAAATTTTTTCCATACTTATATTTTACAAGTAGAAAAATATGATATGGAGCAATTAGTTCAATTGATAGAAAAATTGAAAAAAAACGAAGTAAGTAAATTAATCGAAACTAGGATTAAAGAATTTGAAGAAAACAGGAAAAAATCAAACGAAGAAATTTTTAAGGAGCTTTGTTTTTGTATTTTAACTGCAAACTTTAACGCAGAAAGGGGCATAAGAATCCAGGAAGAAATTGGTAATGGATTTTTGTTTTTAGAAAAAGAAGATTTAGAAAAAAAGTTAAGGGAGCTTGGCCATAGGTTTCCAAGGACAAGAGCTTATTATATAGTTGAAGCAAGGAAGTTTAAAGATAAGTTAAAAAAAATTATAGAAAGTTTGAAAGAGGAAGAGCTAAGAGAGTGGTTAGTGGAAAACGTTAAAGGTTTAGGATATAAAGAAGCGAGCCATTTCTTAAGAAATATAGGTTATAAAAATTTTGCGATAATAGATTTCCACATTCTTGATGTTTTAAATAAATTTAAGCTTATAAAAAAACCAAAAGTTATAACAAAGAAAAAATATTTGGAAATAGAGAGTTTGCTTAGAAAAATTGCTGAAGAGGTTAAGCTAAGTTTAGCTGAACTTGACTTATACCTTTGGTACTTAGAAACAAGAAAAGTGTTAAAATAGTTTGAGTTATTAAAAAAAACTCAATCAAGCTCAACTTTCTAACCTTAAACTTAAAATGTATCCGCTACCGTCGCAAACTCTTGTGTTAAATTCTCCGGTAAATTCTTTAACTAAATATGGTTTCCATAAATACAAAAGCCATTTTCTTATAACATTCCAATTGTTTAATTCCTGTAAGACACCATAGGCTTGTATACCACCAAAGTAATTCCAACCCATAGCATTAGTTATCTCTTCTATCGTGCAATACGGTTTTTTTGATAAAATTGTATACTCCCTTCTTACCTTATAACCCTTGGATGGAGGCCATCTTCTATGTAAAGACATAAGACTTAATTATAAGATAAAAAATAAATACAAGAAATTAAATTGATTTGTGTTAGGTTAACGAGTAGTGCATTTATTTCAAAATGGTCTTTGTTCCCTTCTCAAAGAAAACAAGCTAGCAAGATTCCCAACTTTTGTTAACAAATCATAATAAAATAGTTCTAAATCTTTTTCCGTAAGCTTTGCTCTTTGGTCTGCTTCTATAAGAACAGAAGGCATTCCATAGTTTGCATGTCCACTCAAAGCAAGCAAAACAGAAGAAATAAAATTTGCAGTTTTTACACAATCTTTTTCTCCTAGAAAATCAACTCTAATTGGTCTATCAAACTCAGCAGTTTTTAAATAGAATGAAAATATTGAATTTGAAAACTCACTAAACTCTTTTAGAATAGGATGCTTTTCTGGTTCAGAAGAATAGTTGAAAACACAAGTCCTTTCGTTTAGCTTTAAAGCATAAGTTAAAAGATTAGTATCTTTTGAGTTTTCAAGCAAAGGTTTAAACTCTATCAGTTCAGGATTAAGGTTAGCTTTTTCCTTTATTATCTCACAAAATCTTGTTCCTCTTGAGTCTTCTATTACTCCAGCCAAAATACAATTTTTTTCTCTAGCTTTTGAAAAGAGGTTTAAATAAGATTGAATCAAGCTTTTGTAAGTTGAAAAAAGTATCGAATCTTTTGCTGGTTTTTCTGTGTAGTGAGGAATTATTGAACCATCTAGAAAAATTATGTCAGGTTTAAAATTTTCTATAACTTCAGAGGCTGTAGAAGTTTCAATTATTTGTCTTTCATAGTTTGAGTTCATCTCAAGCTCTATCTCATGTAAAGGTTCAAAAACTATTTTTGGAAGAGGCATCGGTAAAGCTTCTGGGTAATATTCAACTTTTTCAAGCTTTCCTCTTGAGTAAAAGAATATTACTCCAACTGCTCTCAAAAGCATTAAATCCACACCATGTAAAGAACGT
>JAWCMJ010000046.1:0-4444 GCA_039091285.1 Candidatus Aenigmatarchaeota archaeon | reverse complement strand
TTTTTTACCTTTGGTTTTTATCGTATCAATTTTTTTAATTTGGAAGTTCACAAAATCTGTAGAGGAAGTTGGGTTCAAGAAAAAAATTCCTGTATCAAAATTAAGGGTTGGCGATGTCCTGGCTGAAAGTAAAATTTGGGAAGGAATAACCCAGAGAGATTTGATGAAAATTAAAAAATCTGGAAAAAAGTTTGTTGTTATTAAAGAGGGTGTAAGGTTCGCTCCAGCTTTTTCATTAGCGTTATTGTTTACTGTTTACCTGGGAGACGTTTTTCTCTTTTTCTTCAAGCTTGTGATTTAAAAATTTGAAAAACCAAATATATTTTATGAATCTTGGGTTTAGAAATTTTTTTGACTGGTTTTTAAATCTTTTCGGATATAGAAAAAACATAAGGTTAGGAATATATGGAGAAACTAACGTAGGAAAAACAACTCTTGCAAACAGGATTTCTTTGGACTGGACTGGAGAAGAAGTAGGTAAAATTTCAGAAATTCCGCATGAAACAAGAACTGTTCAAAAAAAAGAAAAAATAGAAATAGAACTTAACAACAAAAAAATCATTTTGAATCTTTTGGACATGCCTGGATTGGCAACAAAAGTAGATTATAGAACTTTTTTAAAATATGGATTGTCAAAAAAGCAAGCAAAACAAAGAGCAAGAGAAGCTACAGAAGGAATAATAGAAGCAATAAAATGGTTAAGTAACGTTGATGCTGTTTTAGCTGTTATGGACTCTACTAGAGACCCTTTGACCCAAGTTAACATAACTCTTCTAGGAAATTTGGAAGCTAGAAAAATACCTGTCATTGTTGTTGCAAACAAAATAGATAAGAAAAGGGCAAAGCCAAACGCGATAAGAGAGGCTTTTCCACAATACCCTGTTGTTGAAGTCTCTGCTCTAAAGGGTAAAAACATGAACGAACTTTATGAAGCAATAGCAAAGTATGCAAGGAGAGGAAAATGAAGTTGAAGTTAGATTTTGTTTCTTCATCAACCTTGGATGGGAAACCAAAAAAAGAAAGGATAAATTACATTTTAAACAAAGTCAAAGAAGGTTCAATACTCGTGATGGATGGTGTAATGAGTCCTGACGAAGAGCTTGATTTAATAAGAGAGACTATGAGAAGAGTTGATGATGGCTTTCCTGGTATAGAGGTTTGTAGCTTGAAGAAAAAAGTTAATGGGTTTCAACTTTTCATCGAAAAGCTTGCGGATCAAAAAACAAGGCTTCAACAAATTTTCTTAAGAAAGACTCCTGAAAAAAAGCTTAAGTTTGGCATAACCTTGGTTGGTCCTGCAAAGTACATAAAAAAGATTAAAAAGAACCCAAACTCATTTTCGGTTCTTACAGAGGTTTGATAATGCACAAATGTGTTAGATGTGGAGAAGTTTTTCAAGATAACGATGAATCTATTCTTAGGGGTTGTACACGTTGTGGTTCAATATTTTTTCTCTATCTCAAAACCCAAGAAGATACTCAGCAGTTAGAGGAAATAAAGAAAGAGTTAGAAGAAAAGAAGACGACACTCGAAGAAGAAATAGAGAAAAAGATTAAAGAAATAAAAGAAGAGAGAAAAGCTGAAAAAAGAGTTAGAAGACCGAAGTTTGGAATTGAAACAATAAGAATTCGGAAGGAAGGAGTATATGAGATAAACTTAGATGCTTTGATGAAAAAAAGACCTTTGATAATACTTGAAAAAGGAAGGGTTTACTTCGTTCATTTACCCTCTGTTTTTGAAAAGATAAAAAAATTATAGTATTCCGGTCTCTTTATCTTTTTCAACTATCTCTTTTAATTCTGGTTTCATTTCAAGAAGTGAGTTAAAAAGCGTTTCTTTGTAATCTTCTGTTATTAGCTTATCTTCAGCTATAGTTTTAAGCAGTATGAAAGTGTCTATAGAAACGTTTGCTTTTCTGTGATTTTCTTTTTCTATGCAAGCTTCTAGAGCTATACCAAAAGCTTTTCTACAGGCTTCTGCAAGAGTACTTGCTGCGATGTTATAAATTTCTGCAACAACAAGCTGCTCGGGATAAGCTACTTCTTGTTGTTTAATTATATCGCTTTTCATCTTTTCTATAAGTTCATGGATAGCTTTGAATACACACTCTTCTTTTTTACACAATCCCATCTCTATCAGTAAATATTTTTTCTTTCTTAGTTAATATTTTATCTAAAAGCTTGCTCTTGCATTTCCCTAAATTTTTCTTGTAGTCTGGTGAATGACGCAGTTATTTCCCTGGAAAAATTGAAGGTCATGTAAAAGGCTAAGAAAAACATTAACAGTAGCATTGTAAGTGCTATTAGCATGAAGGTTAGTTCTCCCATACTTTTATAATGTTTTTTACTAGTATTTAAATATTACTATTATTTAGTGGTTAAACTAAAAACCTTTTAAACTCTAAATTCTTTTGGCATCTTACCAAACATTTTAACAAATTCTTTTGGCCACTTTTTTGGGTCTAAGCCCTTTTGAGCAAGAAAAGCTACAACCCATCTTTCCAATCCAATTCCTGAACAACCGCTCCAAACCTCTTTTCCACTAGTTGTTTTAAAGTCCCATGCATCGCTAAACCTGGTTCCTGCAACAGTAATGTTCTGAAACTCAAGCCATTCAGAACTTTCTCTTGTTCCTCTAAAAGGAAGCCATGCCTCAAAGTCTATAGTTCCTTTTTCCTTTTCTGTCTCACCAGCTTGCCCTGCTTGAGCCATATACCAAGGTGTTACCCAAGCCATTCTCCATTCTATATCCAAAATCTTATCAAAAACATGCTTATACCTTTCAATAAGTTTTTCTTTTATGTCTATTGTTTGTTCTTTTGTCCCAAGCCATATAATCTCTATTCTATGAAATTCACACACCCTCTCTATTCCATGCAAACCTCCTGCTTCCCATCTCATGCTTGTTCCTGAAGCATCCCAAACTTTTATAGGTAAATCTTCTTCTCTTAAACTTTTCTTTTCAAAATACCAGTAAAAAGGTGGACACTGGGCAAAGCAAACTCCAAGCCTTGGAGCCTCTAGCTTTTCTTTTAATTCATCATAAGGAATTTTTTTTGTTACTTTCACATAATCTGCAAAATCTTCCCAGTAATTTAGGTCATAAGTTAAAGGTCTACTCACATAAAAGAAAGAGTTAGAAGAACCAGGAACGTGGTCTGTGCGAAGCCAAACCTCCAAAGGAGTAACTTTTGGAAGAATAACCTCTTCAAATTTCAAAGGTTTGATAACCTCTTTTATAGCTATTTTTTGCATTGTTCTGAAAATTTTTGTAGGAATTGGAGTGTAAAGCCAAACTCCAACGTCAAATCTTTTTATCCATCCTAGCTTTTCTATCTCTTCTGATGGGTCTTTATTCCAAACAGGTTTTTTCTCTTTACTTTTCCATATAAGCTCCCAGTGCTCTGCTTTCCCTCCATATTCTTGAAGTTCAATTTTTTCTTCAACCCTTCTCAAAATTCTTTCTACATACCTATCTTCTAAAGCAGTAGAATCTAGGTTTTGAAGTTTAATCACTATTTCGTCTTTTCTAGTTTCTATGCTCTTAACCCAAGGGACTTTTATGTCTATAGGTTTAATTGGAAATTTTTTAGGCTTAAAGGAAATCTCATAATTTTTTACAGCTAAATTTCTTACTCCAATGTTATATTCTTTACCAAATTTCTCAGAGAGATAGTTTCTTAATCTTAATAGAGCATCATGACTTCTTAGGTATGTGTCTGAATCGATAGTTAGAAGTAACTTGGAACCTTCTATAGACCAATGAACAATTCTTGCCCCTTCTCGTTCAGGAGAAACCCCTCTTCTAAATAGTTCACTGTTTATTTCTTTAGCAATTATTTTTGGGAAGTCTGGCTCAAGAAAAGTAAGGGATTTATTAAATTCTATAACTCCTTCCAAATGAAATTTCATGAAACTCACTTTATCAATTAGTTTAATCTTTTTTAAATATTTTTTGTAAATTAATTTTTTAGCTTTACAGAATCTAAGAACTTTACTTTCTAAATTCTGACATAGAAAATTTAATTTCAGTAAATAGTTTCCGTAATCTTGAATTATTCCTAAGGATTAAATATTTTTATGCCAGAAGTTTTGAAAAGAGCTCTAACTTTTAAAGATATCGTAATTTTGGGAGTGGCTATAATAATAGGAGCAGGAATTTATAGCATAATAGGAAAGGCTGTAGGAATTGCTGGGTACTCTGTTTGGGTTTCTGTTGTTTTTGCAGGAATTGTTACTTGCTTTACGGGCCTAAGCTTTGCTGAAATGACAAGTATTTATCCAAAAACCTATGGCTATTTTAAACTTATAAGAACTGCTTTGGAAAGTATGGGAGGAAAGGTTTGGGGATTTGTTGTCCAATGGATTTTGATTTTGGCTTGTATTTTTTCTATTGCAACAATTTCTCTAGCTTTTGGTGGCTATTTTTCAACTTTTATTCCTTT
>JAWCMJ010000045.1:0-4512 GCA_039091285.1 Candidatus Aenigmatarchaeota archaeon | reverse complement strand
TCTTTGTATCTGTTACGGATTGTTACTTCTGTGACACCGACAATGTCAGCAACTTCTCTTTGAGTTCTTTTTTCTCCAACTAAAACACAAGCAATATAAATTGCAGCAGCAGCTACTCCTGTTGGCCCTTTCCCACTTGTTATATCATGCTTCTTTGCTTTCTTTAGAATTTCTGTAGCTTTTGCCTGAACTTTATCGCTTAAGCCAAGCATTGAGCAAAACCTAGGAACAAAAGTTATAGGGTCAGCAGGCAAAATTCTTATTGCAAGTTCTCTTGAAATATAGCGATAAGTTCTTCCTATTTCTCTTTTCTCAACCCCAGAAGCTTCAGAAATCTCGTCTAAAGTTCTTGGTGAGCCAAACTCACGAGAAACAGCATAAGTTAATGCTGCAATAACACTTTCTATGCTTCTTCCTCTTACCAATCCTTTATTCACAGCTTCCTCATAGTACCTTGCAATTCTTTCATGTATGCTTCTTGGTAAATTTAGAAAAGAAACAATTCTTTGCAATTCAGACAAAGCAAAGCTCAAGTTTCTATCTTTTGATTTTATTAATCTTTTATGCCATTTTGTTAATCTATAATACTGTGCTCTTTTTCTTGCAGGAACTTTGTATAACTCACCCAACCCCTTTCCAATTTCTGTAGTTAACCCTTTGTCATGCTTAGTAAAAGTTAAAGGAGCTCCTCCTCTTGCCCTTTTGCTCATTTGTTCAGAGTCAAAAGCACGCCATTCTTGGCCTGTATCAATCATTTCTTCTTTTATAACTAAACCACATTTTAAGCAAGTTAATTCTCCTCTAGAAGGATCTTCCACAATACTTGTGCTTCCACATTCAGGACAAGCAGGCATTTTTTTTATTTTTTTTACCATTTTATCACTTCAAAGTGAAGATTATTTTTTTAAAACTTAATAAAATATAAATCGAAAAGTATTTAAAGTTAACGTTTTTTAAGAAATAAGAAATTTAAGTTAACTAGACTCAATAATATATATAAGGTGATGTTGTGAAATTCTGGGTTTTAATTCTTTTGGTCTTAGCAACTCTAGGAACAATAGCTTCTGTAGGAATCGCAAGACTTGGTCCAATAAGAGAAACAGAAAGATTGGCTTTTACTAACATGCTCAGAAACTATTTTAACCCAGTAATCCATGGAGTAGGAGTTGGCTTTGATTGCGAGGGAGATTCATATATAACAGCAAAGTTTCATGTGGTAAACGTAAAAGTTTTACCTTTCAATCAAGTTGTTACAATAATAAGAGAAGAAACGCAAAAACCTCAATTAGTTGATTGGTATCAGGTAAGAGAAAGAGTAAGGGCTGCGATAGAGGAAAACGGAACGATAATCTCAAAAGGAAGGATTTATATCAACGGGACAATGTACACTTTAACTAACATACTCAAAACTAACACAACCTTTAGTGCAGATGTAAATTGTAAACAACAAAACATTTCTGTTGAAGAATGTGAAGAACAAGCAACAAAAGTTGGGAGCATTAGCTTAACAAAGGGCGAACCAACAGGACTTCCTGGAACTCCATACCTTTGGAAAGGAAGTTTAGAGTTTAAAGATAAAACATATAAGTTTGCAGCTTTTGCATATCCTAGGTTGGGAACATGAAAAAACTAATTATTGGTATATGTGTTATACTAGTAATAGCAGCAATATCCTATTTTATACTTCAGTATAAACCCCAACCACCCGTAGAAGAAGGTTACATCCTAGAAGATTCCCTAGAAACTGCTTTAAAAGAAGAACTTGAAAAAATTTCTGTGAACCAAGCAGAATTCAATGCAGAAGTAGAGAACGACATAGCAAACACTTTAAGCATGTTTTACTGGTAATAGATTTCTTTTTTTATTTTTTTAAATCAAAATAAAATTATGAGAAAGAAAAAAGTTTCGGAAAACTTAAAGCCAGTGCTTAAAACAGCAAGAAAATTTGGAGAGCTTATAGGAGAATTGGCTGTAATAAGCGAGAAAAAGACTAAAAAAATTTCAAAAATAGTAGAAAAAACTACTGAAGAAAGTATGAAACTGTTGAAAGAAAAAACTAGAAAAACAACAGAATTAACAAGAGGTTTACTCTCAAGTGTTATGAGAGAAATAAAAATAGGGGTAAAGAAAGGAATAAAAAAAGCAAAGAAAAGGAGATAATTCTTTAATAAGGAAAACAAATTTTAATTATGGAAATAGGATGGATGACGTTTATTAATTTTGCTTCTTTCGTTGGGCTAAGTTTTGCATCACTTTTAATCTTTTATTTTGGGAGGTTATCAAACCCAAAAAGACAAGTATCAGTTAGTGTTTTTACTCTTTGTCTGGGTTTAGAGTTTATAGCTTTAGCTCATTTGTTCAGGGTTGAAATAGAGCCTCTTGCCCCAAATTTTATAATAATTACCTCACTCATTGGAGTTATTTTTACACTCACAGGTTCAGTCTCAGTTCTTTATAGTGCTTATGAGATATCAAACCTAAAAAGAAGGTACGAAGAACTGAAAATGATGATAACAACTCTAAGAGAAAAGTATTTCAAGCAAGAAATTTCTGAAGAAGACTTAAAAGCAGTTTATGCAAACATTCTAAAAGATTTGACAGAAATAGAGGTTAAATTAAAAGGTTCGATAGAATCTTTTGAAGAAGAGAAGAAATCATAAGTTTTTAATAAATAAAAAATAAATAAATAAAAGAGAGAATGAGAGTTCAAACCGGAATTGAAAATTTGGACGAAAAAATTGAAGGAGGAGTACCTGAATTTTCTTCTGTACTTTTAATAGGACCTCCTGGCTCAGGAAAAACAACCTTTTGCAACCAATTCATATATAAAGGACTTTTACAGAACGAAGCAGCTATTTACATACTTTTTAACGCCCCCCCAGAAGAAGTTAAAAAAAGCATGGAAAAATTTGGTTGGCACATAGAAGGAAAGATAATAGTTTTTATAGATGTTTATTCTTGGCAAGTTGGTGGAATAGAAAAGGATAAATATATAATTAACAACCCAGCAGATTTGAACGAATTCAACATAAAAATTTCACAAGCAATAAAAGAGTTACAAGACAAAAACCTTAGGAGATGTTGCATAGATGCCATCTCAACTCTTTATTTATACGTTCCAAAAGACCTTTGCGCAAAGTTTTCTTCAGTTCTATTTGCGAAATTAAAATCTTCAAAGTTAACTTCTTTATCGACTGTAGAGAAGGACGTTATAGAAACAAAAGATTTAACAACTCTAGAATCTTTAACAGACGGGACTATAGAATTAGGATTTGACCCAACTGCCTATACTCAAAGACTTATGTGGATAAGGAGGATGAAAGACACAAGACCTCCATTCGAAGCTCTAAGGTTTACGATAACAGATAAGGGATTGGTTGTGGAAAGGTGAAAAAGATGAAAATCTCAACGGGTATAGAAAAGCTTGATGAAATACTCGGTGGGGGTGTAGAAACAAATTCAGCAGTTTTAATTTTAACTGGTACGCTCATAGATAAATCAAGCTTTTCTCAGCACATACTTTCAACGAGAATTTTGGATGGTGATAAAGGGATTTATCTAACAACATCAAAACCACCTTCAGTAATTATAAAGAATATGTACGAGCATGGGTGGGAATATGAAGGTATAGTTTTTGTTGATTGTATTTCTTTTACTCTTAAGCAAGAGAGTAATGCAAAGTATATTTTAACAACATCTGTTACAAAGCCAGAAGAGGCATGGGAAGAAACCCTAAAAATTTTTGAAAAGGCTTTAAAAGAAACAGAAGGACTTAAAACAGTTGTTTTTGACTGTCTTGAAGTGTTTATGGGTGTTGGTGCAAAAAGGGTTTCAGAAGATATTAAAAAACTGAAAAATGTTCTTGAAAATACAAAATCAACTAGTCTCTTTCTATGTACAGACATGGGGTATGCGAAAGAAGAGAGAAAATAAATCTCCAGTGTCATGGATACTGTTAGAAGACTTTACACGATAGAAAAGAAGCTACTTTGGATGAATTATTTTCAGTATGATGATTCTCCAAAAATATTATTCCAAATAACCCAAACAGGAGTTAACATTTATGTTCCAAAAATTTTGGTTACAGGGCCTTTCGGTGCTGGAAAATCTAGCACAATCCACTCTCTTTCAGAGAGAGCTGTTTCGATAGATAAACTAGGTACAACTATAGCTTTAGACCATGGCTATATAGAGAAAAAGGGCTTAGTTTGTGATATTTTCGGCACTCCTGGACAAGAAAGGTTTGACTGGATTCTTAAGATTCTTTCAAGAGATGTTTGGGGGGTAATTCTTGTTGTAGATTCTACAAAACCAGAAACTTTTGAAAGAGCAAAAGAAATGCTAGAAAAAGTTAGAGGATATGAGATTCCTTTTGTGATTTTTGCAAACAAGCAGGATTTACCTAATGCTTTAAGTTTAGAAGAAATAAAAAGAATATTAGGTTTTGAAGACGTGATCGGAACGTCTGCTGTTAAAAAAGAAGGGGTGGAAGAAGGTTTAAAGTTGTTGTTT
>JAWCMJ010000044.1:0-4705 GCA_039091285.1 Candidatus Aenigmatarchaeota archaeon | reverse complement strand
ATTAATGTTGCCAACCCTCTTAGAGTCTTAATGAAACTAAAAAAGCCTCCAACTATTGTAACTTTACATAGAGGAAGAGATGAAGAAATGGTGAAAGGTAAAGTTATTCCTTACAAGCAAATAAATAAGATAAAAAGTAAGTTTAACATACTCGTAGCAGCTGCAGGAGGAGTCAATTTAAAAGAAGCGCAAACTGCAGCTTTTAACGGGGCGAACATAGTTGTTGTAAATGTCGTTGCTCCTGAAGACCCTTGGGTTGGTATAAAAAGCACCGAAGATGTGGTCAAAATAACAGAAGAATTTCTTAAAAGTATAGAATGATTTTACAAGCAGAAATTTATAATTCTAAGTACTTCAAGGTTTTCTTCATCTCTATGTATAAAAGTTTTTTCTCAGCTAAAGATTTCTTTTACTTTTTAAGCAAAATTTTTTCTGTTCCTAGTCTCTATCAACTAAAACTTTGAACCTTTTGAAAAACATTTAAATTTATTCTTTCTTAACAAATTATTAGAGCCTATGGCAAGTTTAATCGTTATAATGATCTTGCTAATCTTAGCACTTCTTCTTTTTTTGAATTTAGAGTGTATAGTAGAAGGGATGAACAGAGAAAATAAAGCATTTTGTATTAAACAAGATTTGGGGCTAAGCAAAGTTGGTTTAAGCGTTTATGGAGAAGGCTGTACTTGCTTCCCTTAATTACTTCAAAACAACTTTCATAAAGTCATAAGCAACTTTTGTGTTCTCAAAAATCTTTTTTGCGCTTTCTTCTAACTCTTTAACATCAGTATACCTTCTACTTATGTGAGTTAAGATTAGTTGTTTAACTCCAGCTTTTTTTGCTATCCTTGCTGCTTGCTTAACATCAGCATGAGCTTTACTACTTTCTTCCTCAAGGAAAGTTCCATCATGAATTAAAAGATCCGCCCCTTCAGAAACTTTAACAATGGTATCACAAGGCCTAGTATCTCCGCTATAAACAACTTTTAAGCCTTTCTTAAGGTTTGCCACCTCTTCTATTTTAACCTCTCTTCCTTTGTATTCAGCTCTTCCATATTTTTTCAACTTTTCAAGCCAACGTCCTCTTCCCAACTTAAACTTTTTTATTTTCTCCGGATCAACGCTCCATCTGTCTTTTTCTTTGAAAGCATAAGCAACGGAAGGAACTGAGTGAAAAGTTGGTACAGAAAAAACTTGATAATCTTCTGTCTCGTCTACAAGAGTAATTTTATCACCATGAAAAGGAACGTTTATAGGAATAACAGAAAACCTACACCCAAAATAACCTAAGCTCAAGATGTTTGCAACAAACTTTTCAGCTTCAGGAGCAAAAATTTTTAACTCATTTTTTCTTTTTTCTAAGCTCATAGTCTGAAGCAAAGGAATTAATCCGGCAAAATGGTCTGCATGCCAGTGGGTTATAAAAACCTTATGTATTTTCATAAAGCTAATACCAGCTATCATCAACTGCTTTTGGGTTCCTTCCCCACAATCAAAAAGCAACGTTTCCTTTTTCTTGCTGTAATACTCTAAAGCTATTGCTGGATGGTTTCTTTCTTTGCTAGGGATACCAGAAACTGTTCCCAAAAAGGTTATTTCTATCACAATCTAATTATATAAAAATCTTTATATTAGGCTTTCTTTTTCAAAATACTTTCTTAAGAAAACACCAAAATTCTCATCCTTTTTAACTAATTCCATTATTTTTTCATTTTCCAATATTAATTCAAAGCCTTTAACCAATTGCTCTGCGATGTGGTTTGGGATTCCTTTTGCTTTCAAAACATCCAAACTTTTGTTCAAGCTATCAAAAATCTTTTCTCTTGCTGCCAAAAACTTTCTTCTTACTTCGACGCACCAAAAATTGTTCTCTATGAATGGTCCTGATATTGTCTGACCTTTGTATTTTTCTAAAAATCTGGAAGAATCTTCCAAATCAAAAATTTTTGGTCCAACCTTTTTTTGAACTGCTGGTAGTTTTGAAACTTCCATTTCAATTAAAACTAAAGCCAAATCTTTTTCGTTAGTGTAAACATCCTTTCTCAAAACCTTAAACTCATACTTCACTTCTTCCAAAATGCTTTCAAGTCTTTCTGCAAACCTTCTTATCTGAGGCCAAAGAACGTCAGGAACAACTTTTGGTGGCTCAAACTTGATAAGTATTAATTCTGTTCTTCTTTTCATCTGATAAACTATTAGTTCATTTTCTGTTATAGGCTCTATTTTTCTTTTGAAAAAAACTTCTTCTCTTGGGTTATCCAAGAATTCTTTTGCCAACTTTTTGAACTTGAAAAAATTCGAAGAAGAGAGAGCTGCACAAGTGTTCCTGTTCCTGTCAGTTGGGTCTATTAAAATTAAAGGTTGGTCCTTAAAAATTCTTTTTAGCTTTGGATAATCTTTCTTTGAATAATAATTTTTTACTTGAATTATTTCTCCTGGTTTCCATTTAACAGCCTTTTTTATCAAGTTAATAAAGCTTTTATACTTTATTATAAGCAACTCACAAACATAACCAGAAAAACCTTCTGTTTTTGCATCAGCACCATAAATTTCGTTAGCCTCGCAAAACTTTTTAAGTAACCTAACTTCTTCTCTCATTTCTTTAGTCAAGTTTTTCTCTACAAACTTTACATGAAAAGGAGTTCTATCAACCGCAGACTTTATTTTTTCTGGGCTTTCAACCTCATAACAAGGAACTATGTCAACGCTTATTCCCTTAATTTTAGCAGAAACATAAGGATGTTGGGCATATTCTACTTTATACTCACCTTTCATTCTTTCTACAACACTTTTTCCAAGTTCAAGCCCAAACTTTTCAAGATCTTTTTCTTTCAGGCTAGGAGGAAAAAGAACGAAAACATCAAACTCCATTTTTTCTGGAAGCCAAGTATCCCTTGTTATGCTTCCAACAAGCATAGCTTTTGCGTTGTATTTCTTTGCTTCTTCTTGAGCAACCTTCAGAACATGCTCTGCCAGAGACTTAATTTTTTTTTCTTCCTCTTTTTTTGGTTTTATTTTCTCAATTACATTTTTTAACACTTTGTTATACTCCATTTTTTCACTTTATTTCAAATTCTTTCTCAAGACATCTTACTTTTCCTACTACTTCGCAACCGGGATAATTAACATTCCCTCTATAAGAAGTTGAATAACAAAACATTACTTTATACTTTCCCTTTTCTGCTATTTTTGCTTCATAACAATTCTTCGAAAAAGTTATGTTCCCAGAAGTACAATTTATAGTTTTACTTTCATATACCTTTTGATCCCAAACATAAGTAAAAACACCTAGCGGTCCTATTTCATCGCACAACTTTGCTTTTCCTCCGCAAGCTGGGCAAGCTAAACAATCACAAGGACATAAGCAATAAACTTTGATTTCTTGTTCTACCCACTCACCGTTTTTATAGAAATAGAGAAAACGATCGTCCCAATCGTAGAAATCTATATAGATTGGAGACTCAAGTCTATTTATTACTTTGAATTCTACTTCTTCTCCTTGCTTATAACTATCCTTAACCAAAAGGTTTACTCTAGCCTCAAGCTCACAAAATTCTTCTATTTCTAATTTTTTATTATCAACTTGTATGTAAACACAAGAAAACTCACCTTTTTTTCCAACCAGACCAAAAATGTAGTAAACTTTGCAATGAGGTAATGAAACGTCACAGCCTTCTGGCTCTTTTTTCCAAACCCTAGAGGCTTGCCATAATTCTAGTGTGGTGTTTGGTTGTATATAGCTCTCTATCCCAACACATGTTTTTCTAAGAAAGTTAAAAAAAGCTTCGTCGATAAAAATAAAATCTTTATCGATATCTTCAAAACTTATTCCACATTTTGCTATTTTTTGATTAACGAACCTTAAAGCATCTTCACTGTTCATCTCTAAATTTTGAGTCTGAAAATAAAAAAAAACTATTAGTGAAACCAATAAAAGCAATAAAAGCAAAGGGAAAAAAACAGTCTTCCAACCTATTTTTTTACTCACATCTTTCATTTTTTTTATTTTTGCCATAATTATTTTTTATCCCTTATTAGCTTAAATTTAATACAGGAAAAGATACAAAAGCAAGAAAATTAAAAGAAAAGATAAGAATATTATCGGGTTAAGTTGAGAAGGTAAAACAAAAAAACCGGTTGAAGGAAAAGCAAATAATATCGCTATCAGGAAAAAGAATGGTGTTATTAAAATAAGTTTTTTTGATGATTTGCTCCTAACTTTTTTCTCTTCTTTAGTGAACAAATAACTCATACTCTTTTTCAACATTTCATAAACTTTTTTACCATGTCCCATTTTCATCAAAACCTCTTCTCGTGAACTTTTTTCAAAGTATACTTTAATTCTAGAATAAGTTCCTGCTTTATGCAGATAATCCAACAACCTCTTCACTTCTTCCTCCAACCTTATTTCAACTTTCTTTTTTAATTCAATATAATCCTTTTTATCATACTCTATAAAATCAACAGAAGTTTTTGGTATGTACTCTATTGCCAATATTTTTGCTTCTGAATCATGCCTCAAAACAAGCCTTTTTTTCTTTTCTAAGGGAATTTTTTCCCAGTAAAATTCTGCTATTTTTACCAAACTTTCAGCCAGCTTAGAATCAAAGTTTCTTTCTTCTTTATACAAAATATTTTCAAGCTCGAAAAAATCCATAATTAAATTTTCTCTTTTAATAACTTAACTCTGTTATAAAAGTTTTGAAAC
>JAWCMJ010000043.1:0-4733 GCA_039091285.1 Candidatus Aenigmatarchaeota archaeon | reverse complement strand
AATCATCCCAAGGTGAGCTGAGCAAATAATAAAGTCTTAAAACATCCCTTCCGTACTTTTCTATAACCTCTTCTGTAGTTACTATATTACCAACGCTTTTAGACATTTTCAAACCATGTACATCTAAAACAAACCCATGGAACAAAACACTTTTGAAAGAAGCTTTATCAAAAGTCATTACACTTGTTATTAACAAAGAATTCCACCATCCGCGAATTTGATCAGGACCTTCGAGAATAAAGTCTGCAGGAAACATTTTTTCAAAAAGCTCTTTTTTCCCTGGATATCCTAAAGAAGCCCAAGGTGCTACTCCGGAATCAAACCAAACATCTAGCACATCAGGAACTCTCTTCATCTTTTTCCCACATTTTTCGCAATCCAAAAGAATCTTGTCTACATAAGGCTTATGCAAATCCTCAGGAACAAAAGGCAACTCTTTTATTGAACCTATTACTTTAACGTTTTCGCAATTCTCACAAACCCATATTGGTAACGGGATTCCCCAGTATCTTTGCCTGGAAATTGGCCAATCTCCCAAGCTTTCTAACCAATTCTTAAACCTTTGCTTTGCCCAGTCAGGAACCCATTTTATTTTTTCGTTTTCCTTCAAAAGCTTTTCTCTTATGCCAGTAACTCTAAAAAACCATTGAGAGGCTAAAATTAAAAGTAAAGGAGAATCGCACCTCCAGCACAAAGGATAATCGTGAGTAATTTTTTCCTCATGGAAAAGTAAACCTCTTTTCCTTAATTCTTCAATAATTTTCTTATCAGCATCTTTTACAAAAATTCCTGAATATTCTCCGCAAGTTTCATCATAAGTCCCGTCCATTTTTACTGGCGAAACAGCTGGCAATCCTGTTTCCAAACCAATTTTATAGTCTTCTTGCCCGTGACCGGGAGCTGTATGAACTAGACCTGTACCTTCTTCTAGAGTAACGAATTGATCTGAAAGAACAACCCTGAAAGCGTTTTCCAATTTTTCTATGAAAGGGAACGAACCTTTTAAAGGAGGTTCGTACCGTAATCCTTCCAAATCTTTTCCTTTTAAAACTTCCAGAATTTCAAAATCTTTTATTCCAACCTTATTTAAAACATTCTCAACTAGTTGTTTGGCAATTATAAAAATCTCATCTTCAACCTTAACCCTTGCATATTCTGCATCAGGTTTAACCATGACTCCAGTATTAGAAGGTAAAGTCCAACAAGTAGTTGTCCATATAAGCAAGAACTCATTTTCCTTATTTTTAACTTTAAATTTAACATATACAGAAGTATCTGTTACTTTTGCATATTCTATCTCGTTATAGGCAACAACAGTCTGACAAAAAGGACAAACATGAACAGGATAGCTTCCTTTGTATAACAAACCTTTTTCAAAAGCTTTTTTAAAAGTGAACCAAGCCCCTTCTATATAATCGTTAGTCAAAGTTAGGTAAGGATTTTTCCAGTCCATCCAAACTCCAAGATTTTTGAATTGATTGCTCATTGTATCTATAAATTGTGTAGCAAATTTTTTGCATTCTTTTATGAAATTCTCTATACCAAAACTTTCTATATCTTTTTTTGATTTAAATTCAAGTTTTTTTTCAACTTTGTTCTCTATTGGGACGCCATGACAATCATACCCAGGCTGGTCCCAAACATTCAAATCTTGCATCCTGAAAAACCTTAAGAAGCAATCCTTTATAACTTTGTTAAAGGCAGTACCAACATGAATCGAACCAGTAGCATATGGTGGACCATCTAAGAAAAAGAATTTTTTTCCTTCTTTTCTCAACTCTTTTAGTCTTTCGTAAATCCTTTTTTCTTCCCAAAATTTTAATATTTGTTCTTCTTTTTCTGATTCTTTCATAAATTCACCTTAGAAATTGAAGTAAATAAAAATTTAGAATTAGATCCGGAAACCACTCACTTGAATCACTTAAAAGATTTAGAAAAACAAGTTATATAAAGTTATTCATAAAGTCTTTTTTCTCTCTTTATACCATTTTCAAAATCTTTTCTTGCCAAATCTGCAATTTCTTGAGCTTTTCTTGTAGGATATTTTCCAATAATACAACCTAAGCATAACTCATTTCCTTTAAAACCAGTAGCTTCTATGTAATTTTCAAGAGATTGGTAAAAAACACCATCAGCCCCGATAATTTTTGCTATTTCTTCTGGCTCGTATCTTGCACCAATAAGCTCATCATATGTTGCCATATCTATACCATAGAAACAAGGTGAAGTTATTCTTGGAAAAGTGATAAAAACATAAACTTCTCTTGCACCCATATCTCTTAACTTTTTAACAGTAACCTTTGTTGTATCACCTCTGACAATACTATCTTCTATAATTGCTACAATTTTTCCATAAATTTTTTGGCCAAGAATATTTATTTTTCTTGAAATTGTTTTCTGCCTTTCATCAGGTAAAAGAATAAAAGCCCTTTCAGTAATGTAACGATGCCTTCTTGTTGCTCTTTCCCATCTTATTCCACTTTCTTCATGAAAGCCGTAAGCAGCGTCATCAGCAGTCTCTGGCATAGAAATAACAAAATCTATCTTTCTTAGCAAATCAGAATATTCTCTTGCTAAATTTCTTCCAAATTCTTCCCTTATTTCATAAACATATTTTTCTCCGTATCTTGAATCTGGTCTTGAAAAATAGGCAAACTCAAAAGAGCAAAAAGCTTTTTTACATGAATTAACAACCTGATTTCTTTGAAAACCTTTTTTATCAACAGTTATAAGCTCTCCTGGTTTTACTTCAAACAAAAACTCTATTCCATTAATATCAAAACCCACACTTTCAGAAGAAAAGGCATAAACTTTTTCGGTTTTGCCAAAACATAAAGGCTTTATTCCATGAGGATCTTTAAAAGCAAACATCTCACCTTTATCGTTCAAACCAACAACAGAAAACGCACCATCTACTTCTTTCATGCAAGCTTCAGCAGAAGAAAAAATATCTTTTTCTTCCATTAGTTCAAGATAAAGCTTTCTTGTCAGTAACTCCAAATCACATTCATAAGAAAAATTTTTACAATTTTTTTTAATTTCATTTTTTAATTCTAAAGTGTTGACAATATTTCCGTTAAAAACTGTGGCAAGTTTTTTATTTCTAAGAATTATAGGCTGAGTACCTTTTTTCAAAGATTTTTCGCTAGTTCCTCCGGAAGTTGTATACCTTACGTTACCTATTCCAATATTTCCAGGTAATTTTTCCTCCCATTTTTTTGCATCTTCTTTTTTAATTTTTGGAACCAAATCCAAAGATCTATAAAAATTAAATTTTCCATCATAAGTTAAAATGCCATAAGACTGATGACCTCTATGATTCAAAGCCCTTAATCCCCAGTAAACATAAGGAAAAGCAGGGGCATCAAAACAAAAAACAGAAAAAACGCCACAAGCTTCTTTTGTTTCCATTTCATCACTCATACTCTATTGTAGCAGGAGGTTTGCTTGAAACATCAAAGTATACTTCGGCAACATCGCATTTATTAACTATTTCTTTCCCAATCTTTGAAAGTCTTTCCGAAGGGACCTCAAAAAGCTTTGCGTAAACTGCATCCCTACTTCTTACAGACCTTATCGCAACGGTATAAGGAGATTTTTCATTACCCTCAGCTACTTTGTATAATACTCTTGAAAAGCCTGTAACGTAAGGCAAGATTCTTCCAATTTCTTTAAGAGTTTTTATTTTCAATCCTTTAGATTCTATGCAAATAGGAAAATTATAAACTCTTTTCTCGTTCACAATACCAGTTGCTTTTGTGGAAAGTATTTTCGAGTCTAATTTTCCAAAGATGTTGGATATTCTTTCAGATGCATCTTTTGGAGTTTTCTCAAACTTATTGTCAAAAGTAGCTGCAAAAGACTGGAAAGGAACTTGCTCCTCTGTTTTTGGATCAATATACATAGAAGTTCCAAAAAGCTCATTTGCATATTGCTCAATTCTTTGTTCAACTATATCATTTGCCTCTTTTTCAACATTCAATTTAGAGATGTTTGCTTTACCTACAACTCTAACAGACAAGCCAGGCCCAGGAAATGGCTGTCTTTTGTCAACTCCTTCCAAAAACTTAAAACCATACTCTTCGAACAAAACTTTTGCAACTTTTCTAACTTCGTTCTTGCACAACCCTGCTAATGGTTCTACAACTTTTTTTACTTTTTTGAAAGGAACATCAACATTATGTTGAGTTTTTATTACAGGCGTTTCTTTTATATCTGGAAAAATGGTTCCATGGGTCATAACATTGCAGTTATAATAAGAAACTAAATTGTCTGTAACAAGCCTGTAAGCTTCTTGAAATCCTTTTCTTTTTTCTTCAGCATCATCGATTCCAAAAACATTTTTATAGAATGTGAATTCTTCGTTTATCACAGAAAAATTGCTTAAACCTGAGAACCTTTCCCTAACGATTTCTGATTCTTCTCTTCCTTTGATCAATCTCATAAAACCTGTATTGAGATGGACAGCATAAAGTCTTTTTTCAATTTCGAGTTCAAACAAAGCTGTGTTAACTGAAGAATCTACCCCTCCAGAAACTAATGTTAAAACTTTATCGTTAGGATTTAAACTTTTTCTTATAAATTTTCTTGCTTCTTCGATAAACTTTTTTGGGTCTCTTTTTATTTCATCTTCAGGAAAAAATCTTTGGCATAGAGCTGAACTCATGAGTTAAATTAAAACTGTTAAAGAATAAATATTTTTAGTGTTTTTTCCCTATAAATTCCCAAAATGC
>JAWCMJ010000042.1:0-4747 GCA_039091285.1 Candidatus Aenigmatarchaeota archaeon | reverse complement strand
AGATTTTGTACCGTCAACCTTTCACCAGCCTGCCCGGATTCCGAATCTAGATTATCTTTTTCCTCGTCTTGAGCAACTTTTGAAGACAAAACATCCTTTTCCGAAACTCTCCAGTCTTCCCTTTCAACCAGAAGTCTTCCCAAAACCTTACTTTTATCGGGAACAAAAGATGCACTTAGCAAAACATAACCTTGTTTTATCCTCCCCCCTTCTATGAAACCTGCAAGAAGATAGCCTGAAGAAACTATTTTTGCAGAAAAGAAAGATGAAATTCTTGAATTCTCTATTTTAGCATCTAAGACTTGTATCGGTACAAACTTTCCGTTTTCTAATTCTAAGAAGGTAAGCGCTGTTTCAACCAAATGACCCTCTAACTTTGTACCGTCACGAAGAATAAGATCAGGAAAAACATCTGAAACTTCTCCTCTAAAGAGATCTTTGTTCGGGAGCCTAAGCGTAACTTCTCCCTCAAATCTATAATCTTTGATGCTTGCTTCTTCGATTTCGGCAAAGGCATACTCACCCCCCTCTGACTTAAAAACACTAAATACCTTTTTGTCTGCCAATGCTCCTAAAATTACCGACTTATCCAAATAAACCTCACCCTTTTTTACCAATGACTCAAGTTTTTTTTCGATTCTAATTTCTTCTAGTTTTGTCCCCAAAAACACATAAACTCTAGGAAATAGTCCCAAAAGAAGAACAAAAAATAAAGAAGCCAAAACCAGATAAGGATTTTGTACCCTTTTTATTTTAAGCTTTTTAGTAAGAAGTTCCATATCAGCTTCCTCCCAAAGTCTGAAGAGAAAAACTTTTTGGAAGGCCGATCAAAAGTTTATTCTTCCTCGACAAACTAAGGCCAATCATCAACGACAAAACTACATTTACGGTGAGCACACTTGAAACAAAAAACACAACGTCTGAAATTTCATCTGCTAAATAATTAACCTGGGTTCCTATATAAATCTTCCAGTCAGGAGTAAGAGAACTTTTTGTTTCAACCAGCTTTTGCTGGTCAAAAAAATCTTTTGGAGAAAATTTAGTACCAATTTTATCTTCATCTCCCAAAACATAAACACCATTTTTATCAACTGCCCAGACTTTAAATGAAGGACCTACTTCCTGAAAAACGTGTTTGTTTAAATCAGAAAGAGAGTAAACAAGTCCGATCAAACCATTAAATTCATTTCCAGTAAGAATAGGCTCTGTTTGCAAAACTATCGGGACACCCGTAACTCCCAAAAATACATTGGTTACATAGCTTCTATGACTTTCTTTGGTCACTTGATAATAGTCCCGCGATGAAAAATTGGTGCCCTCGACCAAAGAATTTCTAGGATAGGCCGAAATTGAAATCCCGTCTTTGTCAAAAATAGATACTCTTCTTGCAAATTTAGATTCTTCATAGATTTTTCTTGCAAATTCAAGAGATTTTTCTTTATCTTTCGCCAAGACAGCCTTTTTTAATTCCTCATTTTGCGAAAACCTGATTAAAAGGAAATTTTGTTGATCAAAAAGACTTTTGATATCATAAGAAACCTCATCCAGATTTTGTGACAACAAATTTGAAGTTCTTCTTACTACCCTTTCCTTTACATTCTCAATAGCTGATAGAGAAAGGACTATTGATATCGAAACCCATAAACCAGTAAAGATAAGTACATAAACTTTTTCCTTTAAAATTTTAATGTCCGCAAACTCCCAGAAAGACAAAAAAATACCAAAAAAAGCTGTCAAGAAGGTTAGGTAAGAAACATCCCAGGTTGACCTTACTGAAAGCCAGCTAGCTAGAAAAAGGATTAAAATACCGTATATGGCCAAAATGAAATCCCCTATCTTACTTTCCCTCCCCTTTGGACTTAACAAAAACAAAAATAAAGGTACAAACGCTATCAACCAAAAGAAAGCCGCCAACTCATTTCTTCCTTTAGAAAGCTCGACCAAAGAATTTAGAGGAAATGGCTTTTCTTCTAGAAAGAAAAATAAAGTTGATACTAAAACTAAAGTCAAAGAAAACTTAATAAATTGGGTCTTGAAAGTTGAGTTCGGATCCTCAAGATTAAATCCTCGTGCAAAATGCGAAGATATCATCACAAGAATGCCCCCTAAAAATATAGAAAGTCCAAAATGCTTTGCAGAAAGTGAAATATAAAGGGTAAAACCTAAAACAAGTATCTGATAAAAATGCACCCAGCCATCCCATCTTTCAATTTTTTCTTCTGAAAAGATCTTATAAAAGCATAAAGACCCTGCAATAATCAACGCCAAAGGAAGAATCTTGAAGAAAAAGGAAAAAGGATACGAAAGGTTAAGTGAGTCGAAATAAGAAACTTTTGTTAGAAGATAAACCGCACCCAGACCAAGTATAAAAAGTCCTTTAAAAAGTCTGTAAAAAATAATATCTCCCCTCCCCGGGCAAATTACCTCCTTTTCCTCTTCAGATGGACTTTCTACGAAACCTACTGTATTCTCCTTGCTCTGTACGAGAGGCGATGCGACTAATTGAGTCTCGGGCGCTGGGGTAGCCTGGGGTAAAAATGGAGTCAGCTCTTTCAAAGGTATTCGTATCCTTCCCCTACCAATTCTCCTTACCGTCAATTTCCCTTCCTTTACATACTGATAAACAGTATTAGTGGAGACGCCTAAAAGTTTGGCTGCTTGTTTGACAGAACAGTAACTCCTCATGGGCAGGCTTTAAGGTTTTTATAAGTTTTTGAAATTTTTTAATCGGAACCTGAACTTGTTTTTACAAGTTTTTATATACTATAATTAAAAAGCAAATTTAAAATCTTGTCAATAGTTAACTCCAAAAAACAGTAAAAATCGAACAATTTTTCTCATACAAAATACCGAGGCTAATTTTCAAAAGCCAAAGCTAGGAAACAATTTTCTGACTGGACTCAAAATTAAAAACGGCAATAACTACTATAGGATATCAGGTGGATTTTTATAAGTGTTATAAAAACTGAAATTCTAAAAAAAGCTTCTCTGGGTGTCTGCCAGCCGTCCATATTTACAAAAAGAAAACCTTAAGCTAATTCCTGCATCCACAATTGTCTTATCCCCAACAAAACAAATTACTCTAGCTAGCATCTTTTATAAAACCAAGGGATACGAAATTTTTAAAAAAACAATACTTAACGACTCAACGTCAACTGCTCCAACACTAAAAACCATAAGCTATCCTCAAAACTTATCCAGTTGACAAAAAAATTTTTCCTGCCGGCACATCACCAATAATGCATACAAGGTAAGACCGCAAAATATAATGTCTTTTTCTAGAAATGAAAACCCTAAAATAGTGTCCTCCAAAAAAATCTTGGTTATCCCTAACGAAACACTCCCACTTAAACTAGTCAGTGTCTAAAAATACTTTTTTAAACACAGACTCTTTTACTTACTCCTTTTTTCTGCAAAAAAAATTTTTGACGCAACCCAACATAATTTGCGAAAAGTAGCTTTTAAAAAACAGAAAAGCAAAAAGTCCTGCAGTAAAAAATCTGACAAAATTAAACTATTTAAGAGCAACATATTGCAGACTTTAAAAAAACTATTGCAAAAGTTTAGACAAGGGTCTATTCAAAAAATGCAAAGACTTCGAGGAAGATCAAGTCCGTCGGAAAAAACTAAAAATTATACTTCCTCAATAACCTGACCGGCTATTCCTATAAAGTAACGCAAATTTTGAAAATCATAAGTTTAAAAAAGCTGAAATCTCGAAAGGCAACCAAAATTATAAACATTCTATATCTTTACGCTACTGTCTGTATAAATCCATATCTAAATATCTTATTGCAATTGTCGTTATAGATTGGTATAAATATAAAAATATATGCAAAACGCTTCTGATTCCGGAGAAAATCTGCAAAAACTACTTAGCATCGGACAAGCCTCGGAATACTTAGGAATTTCTATAGATACATTGAGAAGGTGGGAGAAAAAGGGAAAATTAGTTTCCTATAGATCCCCTGGAGGGCACAGATATTTCAGGAAATCGGACCTTGATAAACTCTTCGGGAGAAAATACGAAAGAGCTGTCGAAACCCAGCCAAGAAAAAGAAGAGAGATTAAAACAAAAGACTCTATCCAGCAAGAAGCGGTAACCCAGGAAGTTCTTGAAGAAAAAATCTCTACCGGATTCCAAATCCTTGATAGGCCGGTAAGAGAAGTAATAGTTCCCAAAACTACCCCAGTTAGAATAATTAAAGAAGAAATAAAAAGTTTTACAACATTTGTCGAAGACCAGTTCAGTTTTATCCCGCATCCAAATCCACAAATTCAGCCCTCCCGTAGTCAAAGTATACTGGAGCCACCAGCAGTATCGTCAGCTTCGGCAAATCAATATCGGGAAATTCTGAGTGAAGGAACAGAGAAAAAAATCTTCTTGACCACAAACCAGATAGTATTTATTGTTATATTAGTTACTATTCTGATACTTTTTGTAGTCGTCTTACTGACCGTGACAAGACCTAGCTCACAAGAGCTTCTCTCCCCCGTCGCGTATTTTTACCAAAAATCGTACCAATTGAAAATTGAGAATTGAAAATTGTAACCCAGTGGACTCGATCGGATTTGAACCGATGACCTTTCGGATGCGAACCGAACGCTCTACCCCTGAGCTACGAGCCCGCGTGTCCTAAACTCTGAACTAGAAACCTAAAACTCCCTTAATTATACCTCAACAGCCGCAATTTTTTAAGAGAAAGGTCAGAACTTTTTTCAGGGAGAAACCTCTGTCCAGATTATT
>JAWCMJ010000041.1:0-4880 GCA_039091285.1 Candidatus Aenigmatarchaeota archaeon | reverse complement strand
TTTTACTAATCTTTCTATTTTTCTTTATTTTTGCCTTCTTGTAAAAGAATATCTCATAAAAACCTGTAAAAATATTATACCTTAATATTAAATAAAAAGATTTAATATAAATGAATAGATATTTAGGAGAATATTTTTTCTTCTATTCTTATTATTTCATTAATCTTTACCGTTCTTTCCCCACTAATTCCAATCTTTATGTATTCGCACCCCAAGCCTACAGCCAAATGACAGATTAGGGTATCTTCTGTCTCACCAGATCTATGAGAGACTATTCTTGCATGTTTTTCTTTTTTTGCTTCTTCAGAAAGTTTTACTACGTCAGTAATAGTTCCTATTTGATTAGGCTTAATAATTATGCCGTTAGTTGCTTTATACAAAACCCCTTCTTTAAATCTTTCCAGATTACTTGCATACAAATCATCACCACAAACTATTCTTCCTCTGAGCCTATGAGTTAAAGTACTAAAACCTATGAAGTCATCTTCATGGAAGGGGTCTTCTACGTAAAGAATCGGGAATTCTCTTGCTAGCTTTTCTATAAAAGCTATTTGCTCGGTTCTTGTTAGCTTCAAGTTTGATTTTTGGTAAAAGTACTTTCCTCCGTCCCAAAGTTGAGAGGCTGCGACATCTAATCCTATAGCTAAATCATCTTTAGCTACACCCTCCAAAATTTTTAAAACTTCTTCTGGTTTAAGGTTAGTGACCCATGCTGACTCTAAATTTTTAGAAAAGGCAAAAGTTTCGTCCTTATCTATAAGCATTTTTCCTGTTTCTCTGTAAGCTTTCGCAATCTTAATTATAGAATCTGAAAAGGATTTTTGTTGCTTAGGTAAAAGTAGATACTCTTGAATATCACTTTTCGAATCCTTCCATCCTCCTACTATGTTACAGATTGGTTTTGGAATTAGAGGTTTTCCTTTTAATAAATACTCAAAAACTTCTTTACCTTCGTTTAACGCAAAACCCTTAAGAAAAGCAGAAGAAATTCCTAAAGCTAAATTTGCACCGATTTCCCTTAAGTCTGGAGTAGTATCGATAGAGCGCAAAAGAAAATCAACTTCTTCCTGATTTTTAAAATCCTCGTTAGTAAAATGCTTTTTTATAAAAGAAAATTTTTTTATTACTTCTTCTACAGGCAAATATTTTGCTTCATACTTTCCCACGCTTGTTCCTATAGGCACAGAACTTCTAACTTTCCCCTTTTTAAACTCGAGTTCAATTTCTATAGTCTCTTGAGAATTAGTAGCAAGAATTTTCCTTATTTCTAAATTTCTAGCTATCATAATTTGAAATTTGATTTTTTTAAATAAAAATAAAATAATTTCTAAAACCTCTTTCTTAATTTCTCATCTTTTCTGTGTTTTAAAAATGAGGTTATTTTAAAATAAAATTCATAAGCTTTTTTCCTGTCATTAGCCCAAGCTTTCCTTTTTCAGCCTCCATTTCGTTAAAACTTTTTGCCTTTTCTTTCCCTTTTCCATAAACTAATACTGGTACTGGTCCAAATTCATGTTTTCTTGTTTTGCAAGAAGTTATGTGGTCGCAAGTTATAACCAAAATGCCATTAAAATTCTTGAAATACTCAAGCTTTCTGTCTATTTCTTCTATCATCTCTCTTTTTTTGTGAAAGTCGCCATCATGAGCAGGTTCGTCAGGACCTTTTATATGAGCATAAACAAAATCATACTCTGCTAAAGCAGCATCTATGCTGTCAAAAATAAATTTTAAGCTTGGTTGGAATTTAAGTTCAGGGACAGTTATTGCGTTAAAGCCTGCTAGCAAACAAGTTGCTTTCATTACCCCATTTTCAGCTATACAAACTGCTTTAACCTTATATCTTTTAGCAAAATTTGGCAAATAAGGTAGTTTATTTCCAGCCTCTCTTGTAATTATATAATTTGCTGGAGGAATACCATCTTTAATCCTTTTTTCATTTGCAGGATGAAACTCTATTAGTTCTCTTGCTTTATCTAAAAAATTTTGAACAAGTTCTGCACTTCTTCTTGCCTCTGGCTCTAAAGCTTCTATCCTTTTCACATTTTCCCCCTCATAATAAGGGTCAGAATCTGTTATCTTGCTACTTAATTTTTCCTTAATTATTAAAACTGCTCTGTGTCCGTAAGTTCTCATAAAAACAAAAGGAACGCCAATGTTAACTTGCTCGTTTATTGTTCTTGCAATTTCGTCTAAACCAGAAAAATTCCTTCCTATATGCCTATCTAAAACTGTTAGCTCTTTGTCAACAGTCACAAAATTACATCTTACAGCTAAATGACCTTCTGTATAAGGAATGTTTGCTCCTATTGCCTCTAAAGGACCTCTTTTAATCTCAAGCTTGTAGGGATTGAAACCAAGTAAAGAAATGTTTGCTATGTGGCTAACGCTAGTTCTTGTTAACTCACTCCAATAAGATTTTTTAACAGGGATTGTTTGACCTAATAAACCATTACTTGCAAAATAGTTGAAGTTTGGCTTTCTCGCCTCACTCAAAGGAGTTTTGTTGTTTATCGGAATATCAGCCAGCCCGTCAATTATTAAAAAAACAACCTTTTTTCTTTCGATTTTCTTCATATAAATAAATTGGAAGTATAAAGTAATATTCATTAACTTTCATTTAATAAAATATGGAAATTCCTACGATAATAACCCATAACGATGCTGACGGAATAATTTGTCTATCTTTGTTTTTCAAAAAGTTTGGTAGTAGAGTTAAAGTTTGCTTTTCCTCCCCCTCGCTTATCAAAAAGACTTTGCTATCCTCTATAATGGAAAATAACTTTGGAAAACTTTATGTTTTCGATATATCAGCTGAGAAAAAAACACTTCTTCTTTCTTCTCTTTTTGAAAAAGCTATATGGATAGATCATCATATATGGCCTGAAGTTGAAAAATATAGAAACGTTGAAATTATAGTTGATAGCTCAAGCCCAAGTGCTTCTCAGCTTGTTGGAAGATATTTTGGTATAGAGTCTGAACTGATAGAAATTGCAAACGAAATAGATAGAAATGAGATTAAAAGTGAAGAGGGTTTGTTTCTTAGGGATATTATAGCTATGATAAAGTTTACTCGTTCTTATCAAAAACTAAGGGGGTTAGCAAGAGATTTAGCTTTTTCTGGTATCGGGAAACTTGAACAAAACAAGAACGTTGCGATTATGTTGAAAGAATATTATGAATGGAAAAAAAGAGTAGAACAAGAGATAATTAAAAAAATTAAAGTTTTCGAAGTAGAGGGAAATAAAATAGCTGTTTATGAGTCAAACAACCCATTACCAGTGCACATAATAAACGACAAGCTAAAGGAGCATACAAAAGCACCATTTGATTTTATAGTGGCTATTTTTCATACTTTTAATGAAGCTAAAAATAGTATATTCACAAAACTTGAGTTAAGAAGTCATACAGGAAAAGATGTTCATAAAATTGCGACTCTTTTTGGAGGAGGTGGACATACAACAGCAGGAGGAGCAAGTGTTAAAGGTTTTTTATCAACAGAAAAATTTTTAGAGAGTATCAAAAGCTTACAATCTTAACTCGTTAAGCATTTTTCTTGAGTATTCGTTTAACTTCTTGCAAATTTTTATTCTTGCAAGGAAAATTTTTTTCTTTGATTCTAGGTCATTTCTTCCGAATTTTTCCATAGTTAAAAGGGCTAAGTATGCTGAGTATAGCTCAAGCCAGAAAAAAGCCTTTTCAGCAGCTCTTTTACTTTCTTCTATTTTTTGTGAATTTAAAGCTATTTCACGCCATTTTTTGTATTTTTCTGTACAAAACTCTAGCTCATTTTTCATAGTCACTATTTTCAAGTAATAAATATTTAAACATTACTACTAAAAAGAAGTTATTAATAAATTTATGTTTGCTTTTCTATAATATTTAAAAGTGAAAAAATGAAGTTTTGGTTAAAAATAAGCATAAGTCTTCTTCTTATTGTTTTCTCCTTTATCATTTTATCATCAATTAATTACTATACTTCTTTACCATATGCAGGAAGCTTTGTTCTCACTATAGGAAGTAGTTTCATTCTAACTATAGGAATTTTACTTTTACTTTTTTTATTAACTCAGATGACGAGAAAAAAAGAATCTTTTAAAAATAAAGACATTTTAAAGAGGATTGAAGAAAAACTATACGATAGAAAACTTGAGGATATAGAAGGTGCACTTGCTTTTGAAATAGGAAATATGGCATCTTTCTTAAAGAAAAGAGGTACTGAAACGGAAAAAATCACAGAAAAAGGATACACAAGCTATGAAGAATGGATTATAGGGATTAGAGAAGCTGCTAGATGGGTATTAGAAAAATACCCAAGACTTCAAGAATCCCGTCTAATTACCTTGTTAGCGTACATTGATGAGAATATTGACCCAACATACTGGGATAAGATAATAGAACATTTTTCATCTGTTTATGAGGAATATAAAAGGCTTGGGTTTAATTATATACCATCACAAGGCTTAAAAAGCTTGACTTTAAATATAGAAAAGTATGTCAGAAGAGATGCAAAGAGAAATAAGTAAAATTTCAAGAGAGATTAGAGAAAATGTGAAGGAAATAGAAGAAACAACTGAATATCAAATAATTTTTCAAAGGTATCTTTTAATAACAGGATCTGCTGTAATTCTTTATAAACTCAAGGCTGGAAAAATAAGTGAAGAAGAGTTTTACCATATGTTTAATAAACTTAAAAATAGGTATGAATGTAGAATAAAAGAATGCTCAAACTTGTATGGAGAAGAAGTAGAGAAGGAGGTTCTAAATAGAAAAGAATCCATCTTAAAGAAATCAACTCTTGATTTTAAGCATTAAAAATTCTGTTGTTAGCTAAAGGAGCAACAGCATCAAAACCCTTTTCTCTAAGTTCAGAAGCAAACTCT
>JAWCMJ010000040.1:0-4943 GCA_039091285.1 Candidatus Aenigmatarchaeota archaeon | reverse complement strand
TTTGGTTTTACTTGCTCTAAGGTTAAGTTTGTACGAAGGAGGCGAACCCCACAATTTATGTCAATTTCGTGGGTCTAAGCCCAATCCGATGCCACCAGGGCTCAAACCTCCTTGCTCGAAGTCAAGTGCGGCAACTCCACCGATAGGAAATCCTTAGCCGCTTTATAAGCTATAGCCGAAATGCATATCGGGGAGTGCTATCGAGTGCTTATATATGCCAGGAAGAAAAGCAACGTTAGCTGCTTGTTCTATTGCTCCTTCTTCAACTTCCCTCAAAAGCTTCTCTGACAAGAAAAGCCATGCTGGAACTTTCATTCCTGGCTTTGCTTCTTTTGGCAATTCCCATACGCAAGAACCAATTTTCTTCAATTTTTCTTTTAATCCTATTTTAATCACCCCTTATTAATTTTTTTATAAATAAGTCATGCAGAACTTACCTATATGCGCCCATTTCTCTTAATTTATAGTCAGCCTGTATTTAAATAAAATTGAAGTTATCAAATATAAATTTTTCCAAAAAATCTATTTTATAATTTTTATTGCTTTGACATAACACTCTATAAAAAACGTAACAGTTAAAGATTATGTTTATCGTATAGTATTCAACTCAATTTTTCTTTCAGCCTACTTATCACTTTATAAATTTTTATCAAGTAAACGCGCATAATTGTGTATCATTTCTTCCTTCTTAAAATAAGCGCTTGCCTTTTTTTATTTAAATTTTATATCAATAAACTTCGCCTTCTCTTTTGCAGCCTTTACAACAATTTTATCTCCATCTTTTAGTTCAATAAACTTTTCATAATTATCAGCTATAACCCAAGCAGGCCCTCTTAAAACTTTTATTTTTACTAAAGAGTTCTCTGGTAAAACAAAACTCTTAATCTTTCTTCTATGCAAATTGTTAAAAGAAACTCCAATCCCTTTTTTAAAAGGCTTTCCACCAGTAGAAGAATAGTAAGCAGTTGAACCATAAGGAGTTGATACTATAGCTCCATCTCCGATTAGATTCTCATATTTTTTTCCTTCTACATAAACAGAAAATTTAATCGCTCTTGTAGGGTTTTTGTTGTGAATTTGAATTTCATTCAAAGCCAAAATTTTTCTATTTTTTACTTTTGTCTCTAGCTTCATCTCTTCTTTAATCTCATAAGTTCCTTCAGAAATTTTTTTCAAAATTTTTTCTAACAAACCCAATTTATATTCGCATTTTTTGCATAAGCTAAAAGGTTTTTTTATTACAAGCTTTGGAACCCCAGGAAAAATTCTTTCTGCATAAAGAATTGTTCCATCTCCGCCGTAGCAAACAACCATTTCAGGGTTTTTTTCGTTAACTTCAAAGCCAAATTTTTTTATAGCATTTAAAATTGGTTTTTTGCTCAAAGGTGAAACTATAGCTACTTTCATTTAGATTCCATAGCCTTCTTTACCCTTTCTTTTGCTATTTCTATAGCTGCTTCCCTTGGTTTTATTTGCTTTTCTTTCGACCTTTTCAAAACTAGCTTCGTATTCTTCTTTATCTTCCTTTCTACGAGCTTGAACATTTTTTCTTCGTTAAACCCTTTATACTCCGCATAAGAAGAAATCACTCCTCCTGCGTTCGCAACAAAATCTGGAACTACTAATACCCCCTTTTTGTAAAGTTCCTCCTCTGCTTTTTTAGTTATAGCTATATTTGCAGCTTCGACCACAAGACTTGCTTTTATCTGACTCACGTTATTCTCGTTAATAGAATCAGAAAGAGCTGCTGGGATTAGTATATCGGTCTCTAAACCAAAAAGTTCCTCTTTTTTCAAAACTTTTCCTTTAGAATAATTTATTACACTTCCTGTTTCTTTTTTAACTTTTAGTAATTCCTCAAAACTCAACCCTTCAGGATTGTAAACACAGCCTTTGCTATCACTTACAGCAACTATTTTTCCTCCAAATTCTGCTAAATGTTTGAAAGTAAAAGTTCCCACGTTTCCAAAACCTTCTATCGCAATTTTTGCATCTTTTATTTTTAATCTTGCATACTTGCACGCAACTAAAGTAGAAATAGCAACTCCATAACCTGTTGAGCCAAGTTCATGAGGTAGTCCTTTCAAATCCTTTGGCTTACCTGTAGCTGCTTTTAAGGAACCAGCACCCTCAACAAACCACCTCATCTCTTCTTCTCCTGTATTTACATCAGGACCAGCTATATAATATTTTGGGCAAAATGGTCTTAGGGCTTTACCAAACTCAAAAAGTAACTCCTTCTTTTTTTCTAAAGAAATTTCTTTTGGGTCAGCTATGATTCCAGACTTTGCCCCTCCAAAATGTAAATCAGCTAGAGCAGTTTTCCAGGTCATAACTCTTGCTAACCTAAAAACTTCTTCCACCGTCACGCTAGGAGTCATTCTTATTCCACCCTTTCCTGGCCCAAGAGCTGTTGAATCTATGACTAGAATTCCTTTTAAACCAACTCTTGGGTTGTAAACCTCTACAACTTTTTCAGGTCCAAACTCATCAGCAAAACTTTCTATTTCCATACTAATGCTCCCAATCAGCTGTTATCGGAGTTTCTATAGATTTTATATAATTATAAGCTTGTAAAGCTGCCTTTGCCCCTTCAGCAGCAGAAGTTATAATCTGCTTAAAGGGACTGTCTGTTAAATCACCTGCAGCAAAAACCCCTGGCCTAATTTCCTCTTTATCTGGATAAAAAGTCTCACATTTTTTATTCACAACTACTTGGTTGTTCTTATCTATCTTTACCAAACTCTTTATAAAATCTAATTTTGTTTCAAAGCCAATTTCTATAAAAACTCCGTCGACCTTCATTTCTTTTTCTTCTCCTGTCAAAACATCTTTAATTATTATTGATTCTACAAACTTTTTACCTTTTATTTCTTTCACTATACTGTTTAAAACAAGCTCTACGTTATCTTTTTTCTTCACTCTCTCTACCAACTCTTCAAAACCAGAAAACTCGTTTCTTCTGTGGATAAGATAAACTTTTGAAGCTACTTCGCTTCCGTTTAAAGCGGCATCAAGAGCAGAGTTTCCTCCCCCAACTACTGCTATAGTTTTGTCTTTAAATAACGGTAAATCACAGATTGCACAATAAGAAACACCTTTCCCTATAAATTCTTTTTCTCCTGGCACGTTTAAGCTTCTCGGCGTTTTTCCAAAAGCTAGGATTACTGCTTTAGTCTCATATTCTTTTTTTCCTGTTTTGACCAAGTAGTTACCCCCATTTTCTTCTATATTTAAAACCTCTTCAAAAATTATCTCTACACCAGAATTTACTGCCTGCTTATAAAAATTTTGCATAAGCTCAAAACCCGAGGTTTTTAGAAATCCTGGATAATTTTCAACTTGAAAAGCTAAGCTTGCTTGCCCACCAATATCTTTTGTTAAAATTAAGGTTTTCAACCTTCTTCTTCCTGCATAAATTCCTGCTGTTAAGCCTGCTGCTGCTCCTCCTATTATTATTAAATCGTACATATCAACCAAAATAAAATTTATATTTTAGCTATAATTTAAAAATATGCCTGTAAAGCCTGAAGATTACCTTTTGCTTATGTTTTCCATGAAAGGAGTAGGAAAAAGGGTTGATTTTAATCATATAAAAGAAAAGATCTCTAGAGATTTAAAAAAAATTTCTGACGAAGAAATTAGAAAAATTCTTGAAAATTTAATAAAAGAAGGTTTTTTGGAAGAAGTAAAAGGACTCTATGGAGTAACAGAAAAAGGGAAAGAATTTTTTAAAAAAAGAATAAAAGAGGTTGAAAGTGAGTTAAGAAAAGTGAACGAACCTTGGGTAATTGTTTATAAGGCAAAACAATATTATCCTTCTGTTGTCGATACTGTTTTCGAATTTTGTAAGAATAGATACGTAGGATTTTATTGCTTAGATCCACAAACACCAATTTTAACACCTTTTGGTTTTGTTCCTATTTCAGTTATTAAAGTTGGAGATAAGGTATATGCTTTAAACGGTAATAATTTTGAGCCATGCCTCGTTACTCGTACTTTTTGCAGGAGCATTCAAGAAGAGGTTTTAAAAATTAATCCGTACCTTCTTCATCCGATAATTATTACAAAAAACCATCCCATACTAATAAGATACGGCTATTATAAGTATCCTACTTTTCCTAGAACATGTAAAAGTTGTGGAAAACCCGTTGAAAAAAAAACAGCTAGTTATTGTCTGAAATGCTCAGTCGAACGAAGAAAAGAGTATAAAAAGAAATATTTGAAATTGTATTTTGGAAGATCAGAAGAGGATCCTAGAAGGAAGCGAGAATCTTTTGGTTTGGGAAAATGAAAATTCGTTAAATTGTTGAGTAAACCAGAATGGGTTTCGGCTGAAGAGCTTTACAAAAGATGGTTAATTCATAAAAAAGAAAAATCTGTATGGAAAAAATTTATACCACATATTCCTTTTCCAATTCCACAGAGCATAAAGGATATTTCAAAATTGACTAATGAGCATTGCGAATTTCTTGGATACTATGCTGCTGAGGGCCTTACATACCCTAATTATGTTGTCATTGAAATTTGTGCAAAAGCAAAACAATTGGCTGAAAGGATATATGAAATAAGTGAAAAACTTTTTCCAAATACTCACTTATACGAAAGGACAGATAAACATGATGGTTTAAGGTACTTACGTATCTCTATAAATTCAACAAAGACTGCAGAATTTATAAGAAAATTGTGTCCAGGGGATGGGAGAACAAAAGAGTTCCATCCTGCAGTACTCTGGCTGCCTCCACAAAAACAAATGTCACTTTTACAGGCGTTTTTAAAAGGAGATGGTTGCGTTACAAAAAGGAAAGAAGGGCAAATTACTGTTAACTATGCATCAACTACTTCTCTCTTTCTTGCACTTCAATTGCAGTTAATGTTATTTAGGAATAAAATTTTCGCTGGAATTACATCAGAACCCATATTCTCAGGAAGAGGTCTAGGTT
>JAWCMJ010000004.1:7902-16457 GCA_039091285.1 Candidatus Aenigmatarchaeota archaeon | reverse complement strand
TCTCATCTAATACCCAACAAAATCCAATAAAACAGTCTGCTTCTTACCCAAAACTCTAGCATCGATTTTAAGTTTTTTTCTTATTTCTTCTGCTAGTTCTTTGGCATAGCCATGAATACAAAAAACTTTTTTTGGCCTTACTTCTTGAATAAAAATCATGAGTTGTTCAAAGTCACAATGATCAGAAATGGGGAAAGCTTCAACACTATACTTTCTTGAAACAGCCCAACCAGTAAGCAAACATCCTACAGAATTTACATTTTGTATATAGGGGATTGTGTGCATAGGCATGACAAAAACGTTTGATTCCTCCCCATTCTTTAAAAATTTTAGGTTGACATCAAACTCATTGTATACTTCTGAATATTTTCTTATAGACTCTGACACTTGAGGTACTATTCCATTTTTATTCAACAGTTTTATTGCTTCTTGTGCTTTTCCAATAGTATAACCACCAATATTAACTTGATACCCCTTTTCTAGTTGCTTAAAAACCCATTCAGCAACCTCTTCTCTAACTTCTTCAACAAAAGGAAACTTGTAGGAAGGTTTCCCATAAGTTGCTTCCGTTATCAAAATGTCAGCTTGACTAATTTTTATTGCTTTGTGAGTCAAGCCCTGCCATAGCTTAAAATCTCCTGTGTATAAAATAGAGCCTTTATCAGTTTCTATTAAAATTTGAGTTGAACCAAGTATATGCCCAGAGCTTATTAGTTTTACAGAAAACCCATCAAAATCTATTTTTTTGTTCTCCTTGATTATGTTTGCTTCAAAATAGGGATTTCTTACTTTTATTAACCTATAAGTTTCTTCTGTGCAAAAGGGTTTTCTGACTATTTCTTTAGGAGAGTGGTCAAAATGTGCATGAGAAACGAATGAAATAAAATCTGAAACTTTTGGGTCAAGCAAAACAATTTTATCTTTTATCTTAACAGCAATACCATTCCCGTAAGAAATTTTGTTTTCCATAAAACAATAATTATATTTTTTTCCTATTTCTTTTTTGTCAATTGCTTTATTTCTTTTTTAAGCTTCAAAAGTTTTGTGGAGAAGTTACATTTGCTACATTTTACATAAAACTTTTGATTTTGTCCCTGTCCAGAAATAAAGGGCTCCTGCCATTTTTCATTTCTTTTCTCAGAATGATTACATTCTGGACATTTTAATTCTAAGGTAGCGTATTCTTCTCCAACTAATTTGATAATTCTTACCCTTCCTTTTATCTCACCTTTTGAGTTTACCAAATCTCTTGTTGTTATGTATTCTATCATACTAACCAATAGGTTTATGTTTTGGTCTTAAGGATTTTGACCCACATTTTCTACATTTAACTTTTCCAGCTTTTACTTTTACAGGATTTGCCCTTATTTTTGTTTTACAGACCCTACAAACATAAACTCTAAAGAAAAGCCTTTGAAGAGCTTCTGGGAAAGACTTTTTTACCATGGCATCAACTTTAAAATAAAGTATTTACTTAGATTTAAATTTTTTTAGTTTGTCTATATTATTTTAAGGGAATAGTTTTATGCTTGAATAAAATTTATAGGTTAATTTTATATACTTAGAAACTTAAACTTTTGTTTTGAAATCATGATTAAGCCTGAAGTAAGAATTCTTGGTTTTGACGATGGTGCTTTTGAATCTAAGTCTAAAGGAAAGGTTCCTATTGTTGGAGTGGTTTTTAGAGGTGGTAAATTTTTAGACGGAGCTTTGAAAACAGAAGTGAGCATAGATGGAAACGATGCAACAGAAAAAATAGCAAAGCTTATAAATTCATCTAAGCATAAACAACAGTTAAAAGTGATAATGTTTGATGGTGTTACTTTAGGGGGATTTAACATAGTAGACATAAAAAAACTTTATAAAAAAACAGGTTTACCTGTTATAGTCATAAACAGGAAAGTCCCTAACTTGAAAGAAGTAGAAAATGCTTTAAGAAATTTTAAAGATTTTGAGACAAGATGGAAAAAAATCCTGAACGCAGGAAAAATAAAAGAATGTAATATCAAGGAAAACAAGAAAGTTTATTATCAGTCGATAGGTTTAGAGGAAGAGGAGGTTGAGGAAATAATAAAGTTAAGTACAACAAGAAGTTTTATTCCCGAGCCTTTAAGAGTTGCTCATATCATAGCAACAGCCATCGTTAAAGGTGAAAGTAGTGGCAGGGCATAGAAAAAAAGAAGAAGTTATCAGAAAGCATAAAAAGTCTAGTTTTGAAAAGATGACAGAAGGGTGGTTTGGCTACGTTTTTTATGCTGCCCTAGGAATAATCATAGCCTTTCTAGTTAACTTAACCCTTGCTGTTGCTTTGTCTACAGATTTGCCAGTAGTTGCGGTTGTCAGTGGTTCTATGGCTCATGACCAAACTACGGAGATGAACCATTTTCTATGGCTAGAAAAAAAGTTTGGATATAACAGAAGTTACGTAGAGTCTTGGCCAATACCAAACGGGTTTGATGTGGGAGATTTACCCATAATTCAAGGCTCAGAAGATTACAATGTTGGTGATGTTATTGTTTTTTCTGTTCCTTGTGAAAATTCACCAATAATCCATAGAATAATCTATATAAATGAAGATGGAACTTTTCAAACAAAAGGTGATCACAACCCAGACCAAATATCAAAGTGTTGCGATAGAAATCTGTGCTACACAGAAAAAAGTATTTCAAAAGAGCAAATTCATGGAAAAGTAATCTTTATAATTCCTAAATTAGGATATTTCAAGGTAGTGATTTCACAAATTTTTGAAACAATAGAAAAAATTGTAGGAGGAGCTTGAATGGAATTCTGCGAAAAATGTGGAAGTTTACTTGTAGTAGAGAAAAAAAGAAAAATTAGCTTTTTAGTCTGTAGAAAGTGTGGGTGGAAAAAACCGCTCAAAAAAGAAAAATTAGTTTTGGTAGAGTCTGTTCATGAGCCTTCACGTGGAATCGTTATAATGGAAAAGGATGAGGGGTTAGCAGAACTCCCAAAAACAAAAATAATGTGCCCTAAGTGCGAGAATATGGAAGCATACTGGTGGATGCAACAAACAAGAGCAGCAGACGAGCCTCCAACAATTTTTTATAAGTGTACAAAGTGTGGTTATTCTTGGAGAACTTATGGATAGTCTTCATTTAAAAATTTAAATTTAGAGGAGAATTAATTCTTATGCTTTTTTACAAACCTCGAAGAATTTCTGAAATAGATTTTAAAAGGGATGGTAGAATTGCTTTGATAGGAAAAGTCTCTGAACAGTTTGAAAATGAATTCATTCTTAGTGATGAAACAGGAAGAGTTGAAATATTCTTTGAAGGTGAGGTTAAAGAGAATCAAACAGTAAGAGTTTTTTGTTCTATAATAGAGAACCGATTAAAGGCGGACATAGTTCAGGGTTTAAATGATTTTAACCTACAACTTTTTAGGAAAGTTGAAAACATGTATAAAAAACTGGGATTAAATATTTAAAGGCAAATTAAAGTTAATATAATAGGGTAAAAATGTTCAAGGCAAAATTAAGTGAAGTAAGCTTGCTTACAGATTCTATATCCACGATAGCTGAGCTAATAGACGAGGGAGTTTTCAAAATAACAAAAGAAGGTTTGAGCTTAACAGCAGCTGATAGAGCTTTAGTTGCTGTTGTTGATTTTAAGATATCTTCAAAAGCTTTTGACGAGTATGAGATTGAGAAAGAACAATCAATAGGTTTAAACATAGGGAACTTGCTTTCAGTTTTAAAAAGAGCAGGAGGAGAAGATAAAGCAACAATCAAACTTCAAGATTCTAAGCTTGAAATAATTCTAGAGAACTCTTCAAAAAGAAGGTTTTTAATTCCTTTGATTGATTTGAGCCAAGAAGAAGTTCCTCCAATAGAGCAGCTTGAGTTTTTGTCAAAGGTTGAGTTAAAGCCTGAAATTTTACAATCTGGAATTGCAGACGCAGAAGTGGTTTCTGATTCTGTTGTTTTTGAGGCTTCTAGAGAGAAATTTTCTATGCTGGCTGAAGGAGATATAAGCTCTTCTCAGCTTGAGCTTGAAAAAGGAAACGAAGCTTTACTTAATATAAAAGCTGATGGAACGATAAGAGCAAGATATCCTCTAGATTATTTGAAAAAAATGGTAAAGGCAGCAAAAGTTGCAGATTCTGTAACTTTAGAATGGGGACAAGATTATCCTATGAAATTGAGCTTTAAGTTAGAAGATAGATTAAGTTTATCTTTTGTTCTAGCTCCAAGAGTGATGGAAGAATAATTATAAGTATCTTAGCTCTTTTTCCCCTTTAATTCTAGCAACAATTTCTACCATATCCTCAAACCTTGCATGCTTTATTCTTTTAAGCATAGTCTCTTCTGTTTGAAAAATTCCAGCAGGGTTTTCCATAGTAACTTCTATTCTAACAGGCTTTTTTTCCCCTTCCAAGAACTTAACCTCTTCTATGGCCAAAGCAGAAAATTTATGAATATCAGCTTTCCCTACACTAAAAGGAATTCTTGCTCTCCATTTTGTTATGTCAGTAGAATCAGCAACCTCTACTAGTTTTGCTTCAAAGCTTGTCGCTTCTTGATAGCCCATATGGCAAACTATCGATTCAAGAACAAAGCATGAAATTCTATTAATTTTTTCTTTGTTATAAAATTTTTTCAATATTCTTTGGATTATAGGGTATGCTATAACCACTCCTATTAAATCATGCCCTTCTCTAGAAACAGAGCAACCTATATCGTGTAAATAAGCGCCTAAAACTATTGCAACTTTCGCATCTTCTTCACTCCCCACTTTTTCTGTAACTATGTTTGGTTTAAAACCTTTCTTTGAAAGTATTTCAAAAATCCTTAAAGCATTTAAAGCAGAAATTTCTGCATGATTTTTTCCATGGTCATTGTATCCTAACCTTAAAACAGAAAGGTTGTTTGCTTGTTCAAGAAAGGTGTCTACTTCCTTATCCTTAAGCAAAGCGTTAATTAGTTTTTTTAACTTTCTTGTTTTTCCCATTTTTCTGAGTTCTTTCTCTATTTCCATCTTAATTATTTTATGTTTTTCCAAATAAATTTATTCTAGGATTTTTCTTTCAATTTCAACAAATTTCTTATGTCTTTTCTCTATATCCTTCAAAGTTTTTTGAATAACTTCATGCTTTTTCTCAAGTTCTTTTGGTATAGGTAAACCTTTGCTCTTGTAGTAATTATAAATTGCTTCTTTTAAAGCATCTAAAGCAAGAACAGAACAATGAATTTTTATTGGTGGTATTTTTTTTCTTCCTCCAAGTTTTTTTATAAGTTTCTCCTTATCAATCTCAAGAGCTTTTTCTAAGCTCTTTCCTTTGACCATTGTTGTTAGCATGCTAGTGTTGGCTAAGGCAACAACACAGCCAAAAACTTCTCCTTTGACGTCAGAAATAACTAGCTTACCTTTTGAGTTCTTTTTTATCTTAAGGTAAATCCTCATAACGTCTCCGCAGATTAAGTTTCCTGCTTCCCCAATCGCATCGGGTTTTCTAATTCTACCCAAATTCTTTGGTTTTTTAAAATGTTCCATTATTTCTTTTGAGTATGGAAGAATCATCTTTCTCACTTTAAGCTTATAATTTACTCATTTTAAAGACACTATGTATATTTTTCTTTGTACGGAGAGACTTTTCTCAAGTTTTCAACGGCTTCTGGTAAAACTTTTAAAACATAATCTATTTCTTCTTTTTTTGTCCATCTCCCTAAGCTAAGTCTTAAGCTGCCATGAGCTTGATGATGCTTTAAACCGATAGCGAGCAAAACATGGCTTGGCTCTAGACTTTCAGAAGAGCAAGCGCTTCCTGTAGAGGCTGCAATTCCTTTTATGTCTAAAGCAACTACTAAGCTTTCTCCTTCTATAAAGTCAAAGTAAAAGTTTGCGTTGTTCGGAAGTCTTTTTTCAGGATGCCCATTCAAGTGAGAGTCTTCTATTTTTAGAACTCCTTTTATTAGTTTGTCTCTTAGTTTTATCAGTCTCTCACTCTCTTTTTTCATCTCTTTTTTTGCAATTTCAGCAGCAGTTCCAAACCCAACTATTCCTGCAGTGTTGACCGTGCTGGAACGCAAACCAAACTCATGTCCTCCACCATGGAGCAGAGGTTCAATCTTAACTCCTCTTCTAATAAACAAAGCACCAACTCCTTTTGGCCCATACATCTTATGTGCGCTTACAGTTAGTAAATCTATATTCATTTTCTTAACATCAACTTTAATTTTTCCGTAGCTTTGAGTGGCATCTGTGTGAAAATAAATTCCATTCTCAGAACAAATCTTTCCTATTTCTTCTATAGGTTCTATAGTCCCAATCTCGTTGTTTGCATGCATTATCGAGACTAAAATTGTGTCTTTTCTAATTACGTTTTCTACTTCACTGGGGTTTACTAAACCATACTTATCAACTGGTAAGTATGTTACCTCAAAACCTTGCTTCTCTAACCATTTTGCTGTATCTAGAACTGCATGATGCTCTATAGAAGACACTATTATGTGTTTTCCTTTGTCTTTCTTAGCAAAAGATATTCCTTTTAAAGCTAAGTTATCGCTTTCTGTTGCACTTCCTGTAAAAATTATTTCATTAGCTTCTGCATTCATTAGAACAGCAACTTTTTCTCTTGCGTCCTCTAAAGCACTTTTTGCTTCTCTCCCAAAAGAATGCAAGCTCATGGTGTTTCCAAACTTTTTTGAGAAAAAGGGAAGCATCGCTTTTAAGACTCTTGGGTCAACAGGAGTGGTAGCTGCATAATCCAAATAAACTTTCATGAAAATATAACATTGTTATTAATATTTAAACTTAACTGTAAAATAACAATTTATGAAACCATTTTGTGAAGTTATAGTTTATTCTGTTTTACCTTCAATAAGGTCTTTGATGAAGTTATAGTTTATTCTGTTTTACCTTCAATAAGGTCTTTGATAGCAAAAGAGCTCATAATAAGCTACAATTTAACACAAGAAAAAGTAGCTAAATTTTTAGGTTTAACCCAAGCAGCAATTTCTCAGTATTATACAGAATCAAGAGGAACGAAAGTTAAGTTGTTAGAAAAAAACAAAAAAGTTATGGGAATGATTAGAGAATTAGGAAAAAAAATAGTTAGAAAAAAGGTTGACAGTTTTGAGATTCAAAAAGAATTTTGTAAGATTTGCAAGGAAGTAAGAAAAAAGAGAATAATTTGCAAGTTGCATAAGAATATTTATCCTTCTATAGCTTCTTGCAAGGAATGCCCTATTTGTTAGCTACAACTTCCAGAAGAAGTAGAGCTTGAAGTAGAAGTAATATTTTGAGAGCATTCTGATGGTTGAGTGATAAAGCCAGAGCATATCGCTTTTTTGAACTCTTCAGAACTTCTACTTCCAGTATACCTTACTCCGTTTATTATCAGGGTTGGTGAGCCAGTAACTCTATACTGATTTGTTAACTCTTCATCAGCCTTAAGCAATTCTATACCTTCAGAACCGTAAGCGCATTTTTCTATTTTATCGACGTCTATTCCAAGGTTTTGTGCAGCTTTTTTCCAACATTCTTCCAGTTTTTCAGCGTCTCTATAAACAGGATAACAATTTTTGTTTATTTCCATTAAATAGTTCCAGAATGTTTTTTGAGTATAATATTTCATTATGCATGCTTGTCTTGCATCTTCTTTTGCTTCATTTATTCCGTGTAAAGAGCCAATAGAATCTGTAGTATTTCCATGAACGTCAACTATAAAATGAATTTTTATATCAGCTCTTGTTCCTAACAGATCAACAACTGGTTTCATCAAATTCTCTGCTTGAACTCCAAAAGGACAAAAGCTCATGACAAAAAGTTTCACATCAGGTTTTTCCCTATCTGGAGCATCAAACTCTTGAGTTGAGGGCTGTTCTTCGGTTTTAGGAATTTCGATAGGTTCGTCCATGTTTATTGGCACAGAAATTCCACCACCCCAAAGATATTTTCCATCCTTAGACACATAAACCGGAATTTGGTTACCTCTGTATGAAGTCATAACTTCATAGAAAGTTCCCATATCTTTGACCGAAATCAAGCTTGCATTAGTTCCTGCTTGAACAAGGTTCCGATTTATATAATCTATAGCTTTCTTGCTAGCTTCATCTGAAGGTAATACTGTAAAACCAATTGTACTAGGCTTAAAAAACCAAACAACAATTATAGCAAAAGCTAAAATTATGGTGGAAACCATCCAAACGTTAATCTTTGGTACTTTTAAAGAAACCTTTAATTTTTGCTCTTGTTCCTCTGCCATTTTATCTACTTGTAAACTTAAACTTAAATACTTTTAAGCTTTACTCTTCTTCTAAAGCTTTTTTTATTGCGTTAACATCAAAGCCAACTATAATTTTGTCATTTATTTCTATAACTGGAACTCCTATTTGTCCAGATTTTTCTATCATCTCTATAGCAGCTTCTCTGTCAGAAGAAACATCAGTCTCTTCAAAATCTATGTTGTTCTCTCTGAAAAATGTTTTTGCCATCTCACAATAAGGGCAGGTTGGTGTAGTATAAATTTTAACTTTTTTCATAGCTATTCTATCCTTTTTCATTTATTTAAATTTATTATTAAGAAAAATAAAA
>JAWCMJ010000004.1:5389-7892 GCA_039091285.1 Candidatus Aenigmatarchaeota archaeon | reverse complement strand
TGGTTTAGTTGGATTAATTCTAATAATTTTTTCTGAACTCACGATGTTTTTGAGAATTAAGCCCTTTGTTTACTGGTTTACTCCTTTGGTATGGTTTGGCTACATCCTTTTCGTCGACAGCATTATTTTTATGTTAAAAGGAAACTCTATGATAACAAGAAAAAAGTTAAAGCTTTTATCCCTTTTTTTAATTTCCTTACTTTTCTGGCTAATCTTTGAGTTTTACAACATTTCTCTTGAAGGATGGAATTATAAAAACTTACCAGAATCCACGATAGAAAAACTAACTATGGGTTACTTATCTTTTTCAACTATTGTGCCAGCAGTTTTTGAAACTAGTGAACTATTACAAACTATTTTCTTTAAAGAAAATTTGAGGGTAAAAACAAGGATTAAGTACAACAGAAATCTAATAATGGGTTTGATTTCTACTGGAATGGTTTTCATAATTCTACCATTTTTCTTTTCTTCTCCCTTAATGTGGATATTTGTTTGGACTGGTTTCATTCTTGTAATAGACCCACTTCTCTATATTCTTCAAAACAAAAAATCAATTCTAGCTCAGGTGGAAGATAAGAAATACAAAAAAATCATATCTCTTTTCGTAGCAGGGTATGTCTGCGGGTTTCTTTGGGAATTTTGGAATTTCTGGGCTTATGCGAAGTGGTACTATGATGTGCCGATCTTGGAAGAAATAAAAATATTTGAAATTCCTGCAATAGGGTTTTTAGCTTATGGTTTTTTTGCTTTGGAATTATACGTGATGTATAATTTCGTAAGATTTTTCTTTTCACCAAGAGTCTTTAAGGTTCTAGCTTCGTATCAGAGTAAAAGTTAGAAAACAATGAGAATTTTTGAAAGAAGCATTATAAAAATTCCTGATAGAAATACTAGGAAAAACAGAAAAGATTTTTTTAATTCTTCAATCTTTTTTATTTCTGGTATCATATCAGAAGAAGAAATGTAAATAAAACTTCCTGCTGCAAAAGGAAGTAATAATGTAAACCTTTCAACGTAAGAAGAAATGAAAAAGCCTGTTAACCCACCAAAAAAAGCTGTTAACGCAGTTATAAAATTTAAAATCAAAGCTCTTTTCTTCTTAAACCTACTATAAATTAAAACTCCAAAATCTCCTATTTCTTGAGGAATTTCGTGAGAAATAACTGCTAACGTACTCATTATTCCTAAGCTTATGCTTGAAAGAAAGCTAACAGCTATTATTAAGCCGTCAATGAAGTTATGAATCCCATCTGAAATCAAGTTTAAATAACCAAAAGTTTTAACATGTTCTACTTTATGGCAATGGTGCCAAAGTAAGAATTTCTCAAGAAAAAAGAAAAAGACATAACCAAATATAACAAATAGGGATGTTTCAATCTCTTCGTTTTTTTCTAAAGCTTCTGGGAGCAAATGCAAAAACGCTGCTCCTATCAAAGATCCAGCTGAAAATGCCACTAAAAACAAAAGAATCTTACTCAAAAATTTTTCTTTCATAATCAAAACTAAAATCCCAATAAAGGAAACAAGACTTACTATAAAGGTGCTTCCTAAGATTTGGAATAAAATTTCCATATTTAAAATAATTCTAATTAAAATAAAAAATTTAATCTAGCTAGTAAAAAATTTAGCAAATTTCTCAGAAATTTTTACTGTGTTTGTTTTTCCATAAGCCTCCTTTTCTATTATTCCTTTTTTCTTTAAACTTTCCAAAATTCTAAAAACTTTAACTTTTCCAAACTCAGAAGAAAGTCTGCTTTGAGTTATCTTTCCCCTATTTTCAATAATTTTTTGAACTATCGCTTTTTCATCAGCGTCTAAAAAATCCAAGAATAAATTTATATCTTCCTTAGTTTTTCCTTCTTCTATTTTTGGAAAAAGTAAATAGTAAACTATGGAACCAACGAAAATTCCTAGAGAAGAAAAGGTTGGAATAAGAAGAGGGATAGGTAAAGTGCAAGAGCAGGCAGTACCTTCTATTATATGAGTTTGAGCATAAAGAGTGCTTAAAGAAACCGAGAAAATAAAGCCAGCTAAAATTATTACTATTATTATGAGTTTTTGTATAACTTTCACTTTTTTTATTTTGCTCGAAGAAAATTTAAGCTTTTTCCAAGTTTCAAAAATTGAAACCAAAATATAAATAAGGTTTCATTCAAACTTAAAATATGAAAATGAACGAGATAATTGCTTCAGACAGAATAAAAAGAGCAAAAGAAGCGACAGAGAAAGCCTTTAGAAAATATGTTGTTTATAGGCAAAAATCTTTTGAAAAAATTGATTCGGAGAAACTGAAGATTGATTTGAGGAAAATAAAAGAGAATTCAATTTCAAACTTGGAAAAATTAAAAAATAGAGCGGTCGAAAATTTAGAAGCTCAAGGAATAAAAGTTTTTGAGGCAAAAGATGCTAAAAAAGCAAGGGAAATTATTTTAAAATTGATTCCAAAAAATGAAAAAATAGTCAAATCAAAGTCAAACGTTATTGCCGAAATTGAACTAAATAA
>JAWCMJ010000004.1:0-5379 GCA_039091285.1 Candidatus Aenigmatarchaeota archaeon | reverse complement strand
TAAATAAAAATTTAGAAAAAAGAAATGAAGTGATAGAAACAGATTGTGGAGATTTTTTGGTTAAAATTTGTGAAGAAAGCTCAACACATCCCGTTACTCCTGCTTTACACATTCCTATAGAAGAAATTGTTAAGAAAATAGAGAAAAAATTTAAAGTAAGGGTTGAAAAGTCTAGCGAAAAAATCACCAGTTTTGTAAGAGATTACTTAAGGAAGCAAATCTTAACTTCAAGAATTGGTTTAACAGGAGTGAATGCCATTTCTTCTGACGGTGCTATATTTATACTTGAAAACGAGGGCAACATTTCATTGGTTTCTAAGTTAGTTGAAAAACACATAATGATTAGCGGAATAGAAAAAATAGTTCCTTCTGTTCAGGATGCTATAACTATTTGTCAAGCTTCAGCAGTTTGGGGAACTGGAACTTCTTTCCCATCTTACATAAACATTATTAGCTCGCCGAGCAAAACTGCGGACATACAAAAAGAAATTGTCTATGGTGTTCATGGTCCAAAAGAAGTTTTTTTGGTTTTGTTAGATAACGGTAGGAGTGAAATGATAAAAATGGGTTTGAAAGAAATTCTTTATTGTATAAATTGTGGTTCTTGTTTGTATTTTTGTCCTGTCTATAGACAATTGTTTGACAATTATGGCTATAATTACTTTGGTGGTATTGGTACTGCAAAAACCGTATTTATTTGTGGTTTGAAAAAAGCTTTTGAAAGAGGACTTTATTATTGTACAACATGTGAAGCCTGCAAGATTAATTGCCCTCTAGAAATTGATGTTGCCAATATTGTGAAAAAGTTAAGAGAATTTTCAGTAAAAGAAAAGATGGAGACAGAAGGAAATAAAAAGATGATTGAAAATATAAGAAAATACGGAAATCCGTTTGGAAAAGTAGAAGGAAAAATCCCAAAGGAATTGTATTGTTGCTAGGTGAGAAAATGAAGAAATATCTTGGAATAATCAGCTTCTTAGCTTTTTTGATTATTCTTATTGTAATTTTAGCTAGCATAAGTAAACCCTCAGGAAACTACACTCAAGAAATTGGATATAGCGATAAAATAGAAGAGGCAATAATAAAATGTGATAATTGCAATGTTTGTCCTGACGGAAAAAATATAATTAAAGAAAATAAATGCATTTACTTCTTTTGGGGTCGGGGTTGTCCACATTGTGCTGAAGAAAAACCATTCCTAGAAGAATTAAAGAAAAAATATCCTAAAATAGAAATTTATGATTTTGAAGTTTACTACAATTATGAAAATACAAGACTCTGGAGAGAAGTTTGCAAAAAATATAATACTGAACCTTCTGGTGTTCCTATGACCTTTATTGGAGATAAAGTTTTTATAGGGTTCGTAAACAGAGGCTTTTACACGAATTCTTCAATTCCAAGTTCTTATTTTGTACTTTCTTTCTTTCCACTTTTAGCCGTAGTTCTTGCTTTTCTTTGTCTTCTTGCAGTACTCATTCTTGCAAGAAGAGTTAAGATAAAGGTGAGGAGATGAAAAAAGCTCTTTTACTAATTCTACTGTTTTTAATTCCAGGAGCTTCTGCTCAAGATTTTTATCACCCAATTTTAGGAGATATGAGCAAGCTTCCTATACTTTTGATTGGAATTCTTGCTGGTTTGGCTGATGGGATTTTTAATCCATGCGCTCTATCTATTCTTTTCTTTATGATAGCTTATATGTTGGCTTTAGGTTCAAGAAGAAAACTTCTTGTTATAGGGGTCTCTTATTCGATAATGATATTCTTAGTTTACTTCTCTTTTATGTATTTACTTCTTAATGCGATTTCTATAACAAGCTATTATTTGAGTTATACTCAAGTAATAAGGTACGTTTTGGGTGGTTTAATTACAGTATTTGGAGTTTTTGAACTTAAAGATTTCTTTTTTTATGGTAAAGGTTTTTCTCTAGAAATTCCAAAATTTGCGAAACCAAAAATAGAAAAGCTGATAAAGTCAGCAACCTTACCTTCTGCTATTCTTTTAGGGTTGCTAGTTAGCTTGGTTGAAATCCCTTGTGCTGGAGCATTTCCACTTCTCTACGTATCCTTTCTTAATTCTTATCTCCTGAATGGAGAAATTTATTGGACAGAACTTATCTTTTACTTGATTTGGTACAATATCTTCTTTGTTTTACCTTTATTAATTCTTACTTTAGTCTTTTCCTTTAGTCTTTTTAAAATAGAGGAAGCAGAAAAGAAAAGAATCGAGTTAAGAAAGTACATGAGACTAGCGGCAGGAATAATTTTAATTGCTTTTGGTATTGCTTTCTTTATAGGGTGGATATGATGAAAATTTTTGAAAAGTTAAAAGGGGGGAATGTTCTATATTATCATGGTTGTTTAAAAAAATTTGTTGCTAAAGAATTGGGGGAAAATTACAGAAAAATTTTAAGAAGTATAGGAATTGATTTTATTGAACTTAAAGATTTAGAATTTTGTTGCGGGTCACCAGCTTTAAACGCAGGCTACAAAGAAGATACAAAAAACCTTGCTGAAAAAAATTTTAAAGTTTTTAAAGAACACTCTGTAAGAAAAATAATAACTTCTTGCCCTGCCTGCTTCAAAGTTTTTTCTCAGGATTATCCAAAGATTTTGGAAAAATGGGAAATAGAAGTTGAACATACTACTCAAACGATAGCCAAGTCGGTAAAAGAAGGCAAGCTTAGGATGAACAAAAAATTTAATAGCATAATAACTTATCACGACCCTTGCCACTTGGGAAGATATTCAAAAATTTATGAAGAGCCAAGGGAGATCCTAAAATTTTTAGGTTTTAAAATTGCTGAGATGGAATTTTCTAGAGAAAAATCTTTTTGTTGTGGTGGAGGGGGAGGAGTTGTTGGAAATTATCCGGAGCTGGCAGAAGAAATAGCAAAAGATAGAATAAAACAAGCAAACGAAACCAAAGCTAAGGTTCTTGTTACTGCTTGCCCCCTTTGTTATTTTCATCTTAAAAAAGTTGCAAATGGTATTGAAGTAAAAGAAATTTCTGAGTTTTTTGTTTAGTACTGAATTCCTTTTGTTGTCGGTATTTTTTTCGGAAACTTTACATCTTTAATTACATTAACAAAATGTGAAATTTTGTAAAGTTCTTTTGGAGCAAACCTTCCTGTTAAAACCACGTCAGTTTTTTTTGGTATCGACTTTAAAAATTTTATAACTTCTTTTTTATCAAGAAGCTTCCAGTGTAAAGCTAGATTAATTTCGTCTAGAACTAAAAGATGTGGTTTTTTCTCTTTTACAATTTTTTTAGCGAACTCTAACCCTTTTTTTGCAAAAAGTTTGTCAGCATCGTTTAAGTTCCTAACGATAAACTTTTTCTTTCCGAACCTATAAACTTTTAATGAACCATCAAGCTTGAACCATCCGGGCCTTCCAAATTGGTAAATTTCATAGTAAGGCTTAAGTTTATCCCTTATCTTATACTCTCCAGTATTTTTCCACCATTTTAAAAATTGAATTATCACAACCTTATGTTTATGCCCAATTGAACGTAAGGCCAATCCTAAAGCGTTAGTTGTTTTTCCAGCTCCTGTTCCTGTATAAAGATAAATATAACCCATTATTTCACTTCTTTTCTTACCCATCTTTCATATTCTTTATTCGCTTTAACTTCAATTCTAGCTATTAAAGGCACTTTATACTCGTGAATTTTTTTTACTTCTTCTTTAATTTTCTCAAAATTTTCTTTTATAGTTTTTGCTATTATTACATATTCTTTTGATTTTTCTATTTTTCCTTTCCACAAGTAAAAGCTTTCAACAGGAAAAACGTTAGCGCATGCTATTAACTTTTTTTTGAGTAATTGCAAAGCTAGTTTTTCTGCATCCTTTTTACTTGGGTTTGTGATGTAAACAAAAATAAAACTCATTTTTTACCCAAAAACTTATTTTTACCTTTATGCTTACTTTGCCTCTATCAAAACTTTTTTAAGTTTGAAGTATATAAATTAATTTGGTGCTAAAAGTGGGCGATAGCCTTTGCTGTTCAACTCATTAAAAAAGCTCTTTCTGTTAGTCCAAAAACTAGAAATCAACTTCTAAAAATAACAAAATTACCTGAGAGAACTTTAAGGTATAACTTATCTGTTTTAAAAAAACAAAATTTAATTAAGGAAATTATTACATTTACAGATTTAAGGAAGAAAATATTTTTATTAAATATCAAAAATGGGCTCGGGTGGCCGAATCAGGTTAGGCAGTCGGCTGCAGTTGGTCTCTTGAAAAAAGATGATAAGAAGAGACCGACGCATGTGGGTTCAAAAGAGAATCGCTCTGAAATTCCCGCCCCGAGCTCTTTAAAATTTAAAAAGATTTGGTAGAGTGAGAGCATGTCTTTAAAACTTTACAACACCCTGACAAGAAAAAAAGAAGTTTTTAAACCAATAAGGAAAAATGAAGTAAGGATGTATACTTGTGGCCCAACAGTTTATGATTTTGCTCATATAGGGAATTTTAGAACCTATGTTTGGCAAGATATTTTGAAGAGGTGGCTACTCTATAAGGGATTTAGAGTAATACATGTAATGAATATAACTGACATAGACGATAAAACCATTAAGGGCTCTAGAAGTCAAGGAATTTCATTAAAAGAATTTACAGAAAAATATACTGAAGCATTTTTTAAAGATTCTGAATCTTTGAACCTTTTGCCCGCAAACTTTTATCCAAGAGCAACCCAGCATATAAAAGAAATTGTTGAACTTATAAAAATTTTGATTAGAAAAGGTTATGCCTACAAGAGTGAAGACGGTTCAATCTACTATAACATTTCAAAATTCAAGAGTTATGGCAAGCTTTCCAAGTTAAAGATAAAAGAGTTAAAAGCCGGTGCTAGGGTAAAGTTAGATAGCTATACAAAAGAAGAGGCTTATGATTTTGCTCTCTGGAAGGCTTGGGATCCGGAAGACGGAGACGTTTTCTTTGAAACAGACATAGGGAAAGGAAGACCGGGATGGCATATAGAGTGTTCAGCTATGTCTATGAAATACTTAGGTGAAACATTTGACATTCATACTGGTGGTGTTGATTTAATTTTTCCACATCATGAAAATGAAATTGCTCAAAGTGAAGCAGCTACAGGAAAAAAATTTGTTAAATACTGGTTGCATGCCGAGCATTTGATAGTCGAAGGTAGAAAAATGTCAAAATCTTTGGGAAACTTTTACACTTTAAGAGATTTGATCGGGAAGGGTTATAACCCAATTTCGATTAGATATTTACTTCTTTCCACTCATTATAAACAACAACTCAACTTCACTTTCGAAAGTTTGGAATCAGCAAAGAATACCGTCGAGAGTTTGTTTAACTTTCTTTTGAAGCTAAAAGAAATAAAAGAAGGTAAAGAAAACAAGCAAGTTGAA
>JAWCMJ010000039.1:0-5326 GCA_039091285.1 Candidatus Aenigmatarchaeota archaeon | reverse complement strand
TATAATAAAGGAACTTGAAAAAAGAAACCTTGGGACTAAAGCGACAAGGGCAGAAATTCTCCAAACACTTTATGATAGAAGATATATTTTTGGGAAAAGTATTCAAGTTACAAAGCTAGGAGAAGTTGTAGCAAAAACTTTGAAAGATTTTGTTCCAAGTATAGTTAGCGAAGAGCTTACAAGACATTTTGAAAATGAGATGGAAAAGGTTTTTAACGGTAAAAAGAAAAGGGAAGAAGTTGTAGAAGAAGCAAAGAAAGTTTTGAGTGAAATTCTTGAAGAATTCAAGAGCAAAGAAGATAAAATCGGTAAAAAATTGTTAGAAGGTTTGGTTATTTCTAGAAAGGAGGAAAGAAAAATTGGGGTTTGCCCAAATTGTGGTGGTGAGCTAAGGGTAGTTTTTTCAAGAAGAACTGGTAAGCGTTTTGTAGGCTGTTCAAATTACCCAAAATGTAAGACAGGATTTCCTCTACCCTTAGTTGGTCAAATAACTTCTTTGAACAAAAACTGTGAGGTTTGTGGTTTGCCATTAATTCAGGTTTGGAGGAAGGGAAAAAGACCTTTCAGAATGTGTATTAACCCAAACTGCAAAACAAAAGAAGGATGGAACAAAAACAAAACCAAATCTTAGCCTATAAAATTTCCTTTCTTCTCAAGTCATAAAGTCTTCCTTGAAGATTTTTTTCAATATTCTCCTTAGAAATCTCAACATTACTCTTAAGCATTTCTAAATGCTCCTATTCCTGCAGCTATTAAAGAAATTTTTCTTTTTTTGTTTAAATCTTTAACAGTTTCGTCAACATAAAAATTTTTACTCATTCGGTCTTAAATTGACAAAAAAATAATTAAATCAAATTTTGTGAAAGAAAAAATATTTTTGAAAACAAAAATTATTTTTTAAGTAAGAATAAAATGTATCGACTTTTTTCTGTCAAAATAAGTTATTTAAGTTTTTCTTAGATTTTTATTTCTACATCTTTCTTTTCTTCTTCTGTAGCTCTAAACAGCTCCATAGGCCCGAACCCCATCTTGCTAGCAAAAAATCTTTCAGGAATTGTTTGAATTCTTATGTTGTAAGTGTTAACAGAATCATTATAAAATTCTCTTCTGTCTGCAAGCTCATTCTCTAAGCCAGAAATTCTTGCTTGTAATTGTAAGAAATTCTCGTTAGCTCTTAATTTTGGATAATTCTCTGCTACAGCAAACAAAGTTTTTAAAGTGCTTGAAATCTTGTTAGAAATTTTAATTCTTTCTGACTGGCTTTTAGCATTCATCCATCTTGTCCTTAAATCAGTAATTTCTTTTAAAACACTTCTTTCATGCTTCATATACCCTTTACAAACTTCTACAAGCTTTGGCAACTCGTCATGCCTTTGTTTAAGTATAACTTCTATGTTTGCCCAAGCTTTGTCTATGTTTCTTCTTAGTCTTACTAAACTGTTAAAAATAATTATGATGTAAGCAATTATTCCTATGCCCACTAGCCCTAAAATTATTCCGACAAGAATTTCAAGTGCTAATATCATCCTACCATCTCTAATTAATTATATCAAATTAAGTATAATAAAATTACGAATAAGCATAAAGTGATTAAAAATCCTCCTCCAAAAATTCCACCGATAGCTTTCCATTTTAAGCTGTTTAAAATTTCTCTTTCACTTCTGGTTGAGATATAATAAATTTCGTCATCACCCCTTTTTATCATCACATCCTCTGTACCAGAGCTTGCCCAACCTTCTTTAATAAATGGGTTATCCCCTGCCGTACCCATTATGAAAAGCCTGTTCCTTGGAGCTATATAATACTCATAGAATCTCATGTTTTTGTTTATCCCAAAGAAATCTTTATACTCTATGTTATTTGCTAAAAGATATTTTTTAACAAAATTGGGTGGATCTTTTCCAAAATAAGAATCAAACTCAAACTTTGCTGGCACGTCTATCTCAGCTCCGTTTGGGTCAACTAAAACCAAACCAGTTTCATCTTTAATGTAAAAATAAGTTCTTTTTTCTTCATTTTTTACTGTTACCCATACTCTCCTTTTTCCTGAGGTTTTTTCTTCTTTTATAACAAGCTTATAATAAACGCAAGTACTGTTTGTTAAAGGACTTCTTAAAATCATTCTTTTGGCAGGGATAACCTCCCCATAAACTTCTACCAAACCCATAGCTATTGAGCGAATTTTAGAACGTGGAATATCTTCTATCAGTCTTTTCCTTTTGTAAAAGGAAACTCCTTCTATAAAAAGGAAAGTTCCAAAGCCAAGACCGATTAGAGGGTAGAAAAAAAATCCCTCGTATGCTACCATTACTATAAAAATTATGCAAACTATTAAGAAAAATAAGAAGAAAATTTTTAGTTTTTCTCTCATAAATATTTTTTAATTTACTAAAAATTATTTTTCTAGGTTCAAAAATATCAGAGTTTAAGTCTTCATCTTATTTCTTGCTTTTATTGCCGATAAGTGAATAAACGGTTAAAGATCAGCCCATCGTTAAGTAGTAAAATAACAAAAAATAATTCATGAGAAAAAGTGAAAAGATAGCTTTAGCTATTGTGATTTTTTCTTTTGTTCTGGCTTTTTATCTTTATCCACAAATGCCAGAAATAATGGCTTCTCATTGGAACCTAGAAGGAAAGGTAGATGTCTATACTTCAAAATTCAATACTTTATTTTTAATGCCAGCTATAAGCTTTTTAATTTTCTTGCTTTTCTTAGCAATTCCAAGTATTGATCCTTTGAAGAAAAACATTGAAAAGTTTAGGAATTATTTTGATACTTATATTATCTTAATCCTTATTTTTTTACTCTACATCTACTCTTTAGTAATTCTCTGGAATCTTGACTTCAGGTTTAACATTGTTAAATCTTTAATTCCTGCTTTTTGTGTTTTGATTTTCTACACAGGAGTTTTAGTAGAAAACTCAAAAAGAAATTGGTTTATTGGAATAAGAACTCCTTGGACTCTGAGCAACGAAAAAGTTTGGAACAAAACTCATAAACTTGGTGAAAAGCTAATTAAAATTGCCTCTTTTATTTCTTTGCTTGGTTTTTTCTTTGAAAGTTTTGCTTTCTATTTTTTGATTTTGCCCATTCTTTTTGCTTGCCTTTATCCTATAATCTACTCTTACTTTGAGTACAAAAAATTAGCTAAAAGATAAAAATCTTTATTTTCTACTATTTTTTGATGAAAATAATAAAAATAAATACAAAAAAGCGTCTTAAGAAAGACATTTCTAAATATGTTGAATTTATTAACGAACTTGGTTCTTTACTACCAGAAGATTCCTCCATAAGTCCTTCAGAGGAGTTTCTCTATGTTGAAAGAGAAATAAAAAGTCCGATCCAAAGTATTATCCAAATTCTCTTAACGATTATAAGATAAGACTTGAGAGAAGAGAAAATTATTGCTATCTCTTCAGAATAATAAAAAAGAACCTATTTTCTCCTTTTAGAAAGGATAAAAGTTAGAATCATGACCAAGATTATAATCATTATTAAAACAAAACTTAAGGCATAAACTGGGTTTGAAAGTAAAGCAAAGAAGCCTGTTATCTCGCTAACTATTTGAGAAGATTTTTCCTCTCTTCTTTCTTCAGAAGAACATGGTTGAGAAGAAAAAGGCTCATTGTTATTTGTTCCGCAATTGCTTTGATCTACACAAGTTCTTGTTTGAGTTCCATTTATGCATTCGCTCCACTCTGAACAAACCCATTTTTCTTGACAAACTTGTTGTTGAGATACTGTTTGGTTTTTTACTTCTGTCGAGCCTGTTGAAGTAGTTGTTCTGTCTGACGAACCTCCGCTTACTCCTCCACTTTTCTCTCCTGATGAACCTCCAGCTGGGATTGTAGCTGTAAGGTTAAGCATAGTAACACAACCATTACAAAAGTAATACACTTGATTTATATCAACATTATTAACAAAAAATCTAATTTCTTTTCCTACTCTGTTGTTATCTGGGTCGTCTATATAAAAAGTACCAAGTGGATAGCCATACTTTCCACCTTTAGTTGTTGTTCTTGCTACTTCTAAATCGTTTATCTTAGCAATGATAATAGTTCCGTCTGGGGCTGTAACATTGTTAATGATAACATACCCATAAAATGCGTGTGGTATTCCTGGGATTGCCAAAACAACACTGCTTAATAAAAGAAATGCTAGAGTAGTAGTTCCTATTAATCTTAACTTTTTTATCTTCATTCTCTCACTTAATAGATAAAAAGTAAAAGATAAAAAGCTATTTTCTAAATCCACCAATATCCACATACTGTTGAGTAGGTGTAAGTGTCGTTAACATCTATCTCTATCCAATATCCTGCTCCTGGGTCCATTCTGTCGTATAAGTCCAAGTATTTCCACTGGTATGGATTATCAGGCTCCCAATAAGTTACAAGAGAGCTCCATCTTGGATGACCAATAACTGTGTCTATTAGTGAGTATAAAGCACAATACGCAGTTTTACCAGTTCCTTTTGGTCCATAATAGCCAGTTTGATCTTCAGTTCCGAAGTAACCTATTAAGTTCCATCCATGTACTAGCTTCTTTGAAGGTGGTGTTTTTGCTGGACTGAACAAGCTTCCTCCAATAGTTAAGTTTACTGCACTTTTTGCTTTTACCCAGTATCCCCAACCTGGTATCATTTCTGTCAAAGTTCCTCCTACTCCTGGAACATAAACATACCATTGATTATTTACTGCATCATAAGTCCATACAGATTCTATTTTATTTTCTATATCCTTGAAAACTTCATCAATAGAATCATTAAGCATAACAAATGGAACTGAAATCAGATTCCATTTCTTGTTCAGCTGAATTTCAAAAACTCTTCCTTCTACCTTAAACTTCTCCTCGTCTATTTCTCCTTTGTTTCCTAATGCATCTTCACAATAGTACTTTAAGTTGTGCTCCGTTTCTTCGTTAAAGTGGAATTCGTAAGGAGCGTTCAAACCACAGCACCACCCATCTATCATGTTTCCTCCCACAAGCTCGCAGTAGCGTTCTGTTTCGTCATCAGCATCTACCTCTACCTTAAAGCATGTTACTTCTTGATCTACTGGATGAGGTTCAGGGTCAACACAATCCAAAACAATTGGTGTGAATAGTGTAACCTTCCAGCATTCTATATAATCTTGTGAGCTCTCATTCCAGCATTTGTCTGCTATATCATAAAAGTTAGCATCCTTTCCGTCCCACTCTGCTCTTGGTTTACCAACTATTTTAATTGGTTCTGGTGCTTTATTATCGACATAAACACATTGTCTTTTTACTTCGTCAGTTTTATTTACATTATCAACAGAGTAATATTCTATTAGATGGCAGGAT
>JAWCMJ010000038.1:0-5450 GCA_039091285.1 Candidatus Aenigmatarchaeota archaeon | reverse complement strand
TGCTTGGAAACAATGCGTTTGGGGGGTTGCTTAATAGGTTAGGAGAAGTTGGATATCTTGATTCTTTCTTTTCTGGGTTATTCTATACTTTTAGTTTAACCGTAGCTTTTTCTACAGTAATTTTTTATGAAATGGGAAAGTTTTTCAACCCATTTTTAATAGCTTTGATTGGTGCTTTTGGAAGTTTGGTCGGAGATTATTTTATCTTTAGGTTTGTTAGAGATAATTTGGTAGATGAAATAAAGCTATTAATAAACAATACAGGAAAAAAGGTCGCTCAGAGTTTTGAGAGGTCTATATTCTATCAGTTATTTCCCTTCTCCAACCTAGCCTTATCTGAGAGGTTTAAAAGAGTTTGGTTCAAGGCTTCTTACTCAAGAAAATGGAAATTTTTTGTAGGATTAATTGGTTGTAGCATAATAGCTTCTCCTTTACCAGACGAGCTTGGGATAGCTTTTCTGGGCTCAATTAGGTTTGATACAAAAAAATTTCTACTCTTATCCTATGTCCTAAATTTCATAGGAATTTTCTTTATAACTTCTTTAAACTTTTAAATTTTGAAATCAAACTAATTATAGGATGAAAGAAAAGAAAATTGGGGAATGGGCGTTCATTCTTGGAGTTTTTATAGCAGTATTCTCTGGGATAGTTATTGGTAGAGTTGAAGGAAATATAGCAATACTTCTTATTCTTCTAGGACTACTTGTTGGTTTAATTAACGTAAAGAAAGAGGAGAAAAAACTAACAACATTTTTAATCGCAGCCATAGCCTTGCTTTTATCAGGAACAGCTGGTTTAGAAAACCTTCCTTTAGTAGGTAATTTTGTAGGACCAATTCTAATTAACATTACCACTTTTGTAACCCCAGCAGCAGCAATAATTGCCTTGAAAGTAGTTTACAACCTAGCAAAAAAAAGCTAAATTTAACAAAAGAAAAAAGTATTATATGGAAATTTTTGTCGAATTTTTAGCTTTTTTTTCTTCCATAGTATTGCTTGCATTAGCTTCGCAGATAGTTATAAAGAATGCTGCAAAGTTAGCAAAAACAACTGGGTTAGGAGAGATTGTTATTGGGTTTATTCTCCTTTCTGTCTCTACAAGTATACCAGAAATAGGTGTTGCAATATTTTCTGTTTTAAGTAAAAACACTGAACTAACAATCGGTAATTTACTAGGAGCAAACATAATTAACGTTTGCTTTATAATAGGTTTAGGTGTAGCGATTTCTAAAAAACCGATAAAAATAAAAATGGGAGAAATGATAACCCTTTCTTTAATCCTATTTTTTTCTTCAACAATTCCCCTAGCTCTTTTCGTTTTAGGTAACGTTGGTTATGTTGTTGGAATCTCACTCCTTGCTATTTTTTTCGGCTTCTGCATTTTTTCTGTAAAAAAAAGAATCAACCTTAAAGAAAGAAAAGAAAAGAAAAGCGATATTAAAAAATCTTTTGTTTGGTTGGTATTTGGTTTATTCTTCGTTATTTACAGCTCAATGTTTGTTGTTGATTTAGCTTCGAGTATTTCAAAACTCGTAGGGATTTCACAGACAGTAATAGGTGCAACTATAGTTGCTTTAAGTACAACCCTACCAGAACTTTCTGTTTGTTTGACTGCAATTAAGGAAGGTCATCCTCATCTTACTTTAGGTGATACTATAGGGTCGTGCCTAACAAACATTACGTTGATTCTTGGTGTGGTTTTAATTCTCTCAGAATTTAGAGTTGACCTTTCAGCATTTTCAACCTTGATAGCTTTTGCTTCTGCTTCCTCCCTTCTTTTATTGTATTTTCTTGCTGATAAAATACTTACAAGGAAAGATGGTTTAATTCTCCTTTCTGTTTTTTTACTCTACTTATTTTTAATTTATAGCGGTAGGGTTATAGAAAAAATAGCTTAGCTAAGGTGATAATTTGATTTTAATTGATGGATCAATAGGAGAGGCAGGTGGGCAAATTTTAAGAACAAGCATAGCTCTTTCCTCTCTACTTCTCAAACCGATTAAAGTTTTAAACATAAGAAAAAGAAGGAAAAATCCTGGGCTAATGCCTCAACATTTAGCTGGAGTGAAGTTTGCTGGAGAGTTTTGTAACGCAGAAATAAAGGGTTTAAAGATTGGCTCAACCGAGCTTGAATTCGTTCCAAAAAGTTTTAAAGTGGAGGATAAGAAAATTGATATTGGCACGGCGGGGCAAATTTCTTTGCTTCTCCAAACTCTATTCCCACTCTTAATTTTTGGAAAGAAACAAGTAACACTTGAAATTTTTGGTGGGACCGCAGGCTTAGGAGCTCCAACAATTCATTATACAAAAAACGTTTTTTTCCCAGTTGTTTCGATGCTTGGAGTTAAGATTCCGGATGTAGAAGTAGAAAAAGAGGGGTTTTACCCAAAAGGTGGAGGAAGAGTAAGAATTAAAATTTATCCAGTAAAAAAACTAAATTCAATTAAATTAATCGAAAGAGGGGAAGTTAGATATATAAAAGGAATTTCTATCTCAGGCTCTTTACCAGAGCATGTGGCTAAAAGACAGGCAGATTCTGCGATAAATGTTTTAAAAGATTACGGCTTTGATAACGTGGAAATAGAAGCCTTGACTACTAGCACACTCTCTCCTGGAACTTCTATAACAATTTGGGCTGAGTGTGAAAATTCTACAATAGGAGCAGATAACATAGGGAAAAAAGGAGTAAGAGCTGAAAAAATAGGGGAGGAGTGTGCCAAGGATTTGTTGAGAAGTTTAGAAACAAAATCTGCCTTAGATAAATTCATGGCAGATCAAATTTTACCTTATTTGTCGTTTGCAGATTCAGAATCAAAAATCACTGTAGAGAAAATTACTGACCATTGTTTAACAAACATTCAAGTTATTGAAAAGATTCTACCAGTAAAGTTTGAGGTTAAAAGTGAAAAAGAGATTTTGATTAAAGGAGTTGGATTTGAAAACAAATTCATTTAAATTTCATAGTTAAAGAACAAAAATAAGGTAGCTTAAAAACATAACAATAAAAAAGTAATTAAACTTTATACAAACCTTGCTTCATACAATAACTCATCAATAACTCCTCTGTCAATTCTTTCTGAATTTTTCAAAATTTTGAGTACATTTTTATTTTCTAGGAAGGATTTGTTTATTATATCTTTTATTTCTTCTGTGAGTTTTTCTGTTATTTCTATTTTTCCGTTCAATAAATAGTTAGTAGCCTTCCTAGCAAAAGCTTCCTCTAAAACGTTAATCATTAGATTTTTACTTTTGAACTCAGAAAGCAAGACATCTTTTTTAGGGCTTTCGTTCCTAAAAATTTTGTAACGTTCTGTATCGTATAACTGAAAACGTGCAAGTTCGTGGATGACCAGCTTTTCTATTTTCTTAATCATATTATTCTGTATACAATTTAATGTTAAGTATGGTTCCATAAAAATAGTATTTTCATTCGCAACCCAATAGTAAACACTTTTATTTTCAACATTTCTTATCAGATCTTCGATTTTCATTTTTTCAAGAACCTTTTCTTCCTTTTTAAGTAGTTTAAATACGTTGTAATTAAACTCTTCGAATCTTTTCAAATTCCCGTTGGAGCCGTAAAGTAAGAAAAGCTTAAATTGATATAAGTATTCCATAATTCCAGAAGGAAAATATGATATTCTTTTAACCCTCTCAGGGTTTATTCTAAGGTTGTGAGAATCCTCTTCAAAACCCAACCCACCTAAAATTTGACTTAGTTCATTATAATAAAAATACTCTCCCAACTTTCTGTACTTAAAGAGGATTTCAGAAGCAGGTTTATAATCATAACTCATAATTTTAATAGGTATTTCTTTGTTCCAAGAAAAAGGAAGTTTTTTAACCAACTCATCGGAAAAATTTTCAACTATTTCTCTTAAGAGTTTAGGACCTGCTATTTCCATATTTTGAAAATAATAGAAAGAAAATTTAAACCTTTTCAAGAAAAATATAAATTGAAATCGTTGATTTTTTAAAAAATTTTTAAGTTAAAACCGAAAAATTTTTAAATTCTTGAAGTAAAAAAAAATAATAATCTTCTGGGTTTTTTAAATTTCATACTACTTGATTTGAGAGCTATTAGGAGGTAAACAAAAAATGTCGTGTGATGAACATGAAAAAAGAGTTGCTAGTGTTAATGCTAGCCAACATACTTTCATCAGTAGGAATGGGGATATTTGCTCCTATTTACTTGTTATACTATCAAAAAATTGGCAGTTACACAGAAATAACAACAGCATTTGGGATTTTTTGGGTAGTTTTAGCTTTGCTAGAAGTGCCGTTTGGCTATCTTTCTGATAAGTTTGGAAAAAAGATTTTCATAATTTTAGGTGGAATTTTAACTTCACTTATTTCTTTATCTTATGTTTTTATCAAAACAAGTTTTGAGCTTTATTTTTTGGAATTCTTAAGTGGGATAGCGACTTCTATGCAAACCCCAGCAATTCAATCATTAATCTCAGAAATTAGTCCAAAAAAGAATAAAGGAAAAATATTTGGTTTGTTTAATTCTTCTTTCAATCTTAGTTATGGCTTAGCTTCTATAATTTCAGGAATTTTTGTAGGAGTTTTTGGCTTAAACTCAATTTTTTTCATTTCTTCTTTCTTCCAATTTGCTTCTGTTCTGATTGCTTCTAGAATTAGAGCCTAATCTTTTCTAGAAAATTTACAAATAAGCTCATGCTGAGCCAAGCCTAAGTATATAGGTTTGCCACAATACTTACAGTAACCTTCTGGCTCTGGTAAATCTTTATTTTCTACCATTTTTTTCACTGTAGAAATTGCTTTTCAAATTCTTTCAAATACTCAACAGATTTTTTCACGTCAGAAAACAGCTTTTCAACATAAACTATATGGTTTTTCTCTATTTTTTCAGACTTTTTTTCTTTTGCAACCTCAAAACTAGGGGCAAGCAACTGAACAGCGTACCTTAAACTTGTTTTATCTCCGATTTCAGTTATATAATCTAAAGCTTCTTCACTCAATTTTATCTTTTCTGAACTTGCTCTTATTTCTATAATCTTTCTTATTTCTTCTTTTGTGTAAGGCTTTGTGTTTATTATCAATAACCTATCAAGCAAGTCTAAAGGCATTCCATGAGCAGCTTTTATGTCAGTTCCTCTTATAGTTGCAAACCCTCTGTTTGTTGCAAATATTATTATCGGTGCAAGCTCTTGTTCCAAAGCACGATTAAGAAAAGCAAAAGTTTCTATATCAAGCATGCTACACTCATCGATAAAAACAACTCCTGGTAATAATTCACATCTTCCCTCCTGAACTAATGTTTTTATGTATTCATCAACCTCCTTTCTTGTTTCAGGCTCAATTTCTTTTGACTCCCTTCCACCAAAGAACAAAGTAAAAATATCACTCCCAGACCTTGAACTTGCTATGTCTAAAGCATGTAAAGTTACAGGATAAACAAACTCTTTTTCTTTTAAAACCTTTCCT